>JBDTKK010000169.1:0-7445 GCA_039935335.1 Chitinophagaceae bacterium | reverse complement strand
ACCCGACTGGCACACGTTCATGGGAATTTATTCGCCTTCCTCAACATCCTCATTGGCTATCTTTTAATTCATTTTAGAGGTACTTTGAAGCATGTAAACGCTATTTCTTGGCTGGCACTTATCGGTTTACTGATGCCCATAGGAATTCTGGCTGAAGTATATCTCGGCGCACCACCCATATTTGTATTGATTGGCGCTATGGCCATGACGGCTTCCGTTATTTGGCTCGGCGTTTCTTTTTTTAAAATGAAAACACAATCCATTTCTTGACCCAACGAAACACTAATAACGCAAAACAAATCGTCTTTTACAAAGGGAAAGCTCGAAAGGATTCAACGTTATTACATAATTAAAACAATGATTACAGGCATTAAAGTAAGACAATTGGAAATCATAACTGCAGCAGGCGAAATCCTTTCTGAAAGCGGTATTAGTGGATTGACCACAAAAAGGCTTGCCGCTAAAATGGGCTTTTCAGAATCTGCATTGTATCGACATTTTAAGAGCAAAGAAGAAATTATGATTACGATGCTCGATTACTTGGCGGGTGATATGAATAAACGGTTTAAGGCCTGCCTAGAAAACGTGGACGAGCCAGATTTGCAGTTAAAGGAATTGTTTAATAACCAATTTGAATTCTTCCACAAGAACCCGCATTTTCTGGTGGCTATTTTCTCGGATGGCTTGCTGGAAGAAAGTAAAGACATCAACAAGGCTATTAGTGAAATAATGGGGGTCATGAGAAAAACTTTGTTGGAAATAATAGAACAAGGGCAGAATGATAAAATATTCACCACCAGCCTATTGCCTGAAGAACTAGTGCATATTATTATGGCGAGTTTACGCCTACAGATGCTACAATGGCGGATGGCGAATTACGACTTTGACCTAATACAAAAAGGAAATAAATTAATGGCTGGCATCCTCATCTTGATAAAAACTTGAAAAAATGAAACAGAAACTTCGCTATGTACTTGCAGCCATATTAGGGTTATTTGCTCTGGTCACGCTATTCTTGAGTGGCTCCATTATCCTTGACCTTTTCAATATCAGGGAAAAAGAAGGCAACTATGTCTTATTTGTAGTCTGGGCAAATCTTGTTGCCAGCATCTTATACCTAATTGCCGTATATGGATTGTTGAAAATCAAGAAATGGTCAGTCATACTACTGCTATTATCAGCCATTATCCTTGCGATAACCTTCATAGCCTTTAAGGTATATATCAGTAATGGCGGCATTTACGAAACAAAAACAGTTGGTGCTTTAGCGTTCCGTACGGGGCTTACGCTAGCATTCACTATATCAGCCTATTTTTTAACTTTAAAACAAAAACCAACCAACAAATGAAAAAGCTAATCTATCTCTTGCCGCTTTCCCTCGTATTTTGGGTAGCCTGCAACACCACCACGCCCAAGGCAGGGAATCAGGAACATCAAGATACTACCCAACTGAGCCTAGAAGTCGAAAACCATGACCATCACGAGGAAGGCAATAGCGCGGTGCAATTAGACAACGGGAAAAAATGGAAGGCGAACCCCGAAACCATTACCGGCATCAACAATATGCTAACGATTGTGCAAGATGGTATTATCGGGAAAAAAGAAGCTTCCAAGCTCTATGCGCCCTTAAAGCTTGAGTTCCAGACAATCTTTGACAAATGCACCATGGAAGGAGAATCGCACAACCAACTACATAATTTCCTATTGCCTCTAAAAGATAAGCTTGAGGGATTTGAAAAAGGAAATATTAACCCGGAAAGCCTGAAAGAAATGCAGGATTATTTGCAAACATTTAATACTTATTTTGAATAAAACAAATCAATTTCCAAAAACCATGACAACAGAAAACCAAACAGCAACACAAACAGCACCAATTTCCTTGCCTCGCATTGGCGATAAAGCACCGGAGTTTACGGCGATTACCACGCAGGGAGATATTAACTTCCCTGGAGATTATGAAGGCAAATGGGTCATTCTCTTCAGTCACCCGGCGGATTTCACGCCGGTATGCACCTCGGAGTTTATGACTTTTGCAAAAATGGAAGATGAATTTGATTCTTTGAACTGCAAGCTCGTGGGCTTGTCCGTGGATGGACTGTACAGTCATATTGCTTGGCTGCGCACGATCAAAGACAAAATCGAATTCAGGGGAATGAAAAATGTGGAAGTAAAATTCCCTTTGATTGAAGACATTACCATGGAAGTAGCGAAGAAATATGGTATGATTCAACCGGGGGAAAGTAGCACCAAGGCAGTAAGAGCCGTCTTCTTTATTGACCCTAAGGGTATTATCCGCGCAATGATTTATTATCCACTTTCCATGGGAAGGAATTTTGAGGAAATAAAAAGAGCCGTAGTCGCTATGCAAACTGCTGATAAATACAATGTTGCCACACCGGCAGATTGGCGAGAAGGCGAAGACGTAATAGTACCCACAGCAGGTAGTTGCGGCGTGGCTGCGTCCAGAATGGAAGGAAATGAAGAAGGGGTATATTGCCTTGATTGGTTCTTCTGTATGAAGCCATTACCGAAGGATTAAGGTCAAAAAATAGACTTTCGTGTTCCGCCTCCGAACTTGATTTGGGGGCGGATTTTTCTTGGGGGATATTGTACAGGCTTGCAGGCTATCCATTGGCAAGACTTGAATATTCTATACATCTTGCGGATTGTTCCAAAAAGTGTACTTCAACAGATACAAAACCTTTTGTAACTTAGTGCTAAATTCAGAAAGCATATGAAAAAGCTCTTCCTGTCGTTCGTTTTAGTCGCATTTGCACTTATGTCCTTTGCTCAAAAAGTCCACTTCACAGACCTCTCTAACAAATGGAAATACATCTGTGCGAGCGATGCTACACCGCCAATTTACTACTTTAATACTGGCGAAGGATGGAAAGGCGACACCGTCTTGAACCATGTTCCTTACACTTATGGGTACGATTACACTTCTGGTGCTAGCCAACTTGTTTGCTTTCGAGAGGATACAACCGTGGGGAAGGTCTATTACTATGATTTTAAAACAAATACTGACAAAATATTCATGGATTACACGGCGAAAGCCAAGGATACTATTGCGATAGCGTCTTTCAAACTTGTGGTCAATTATACCAGTACTATCGTCTTGAATGGCATCAGCTATATCCAACAATCCTTAACGCCTTTCGATAGTCTTGGACACCAATATGTTGCTTTAAAGATAATTGAAGGATTAGGCTGCGAATATGGTATATTCTATCCCTTTCAACCCTTCGCCATTGAGCCGCAATGTAGGCTCTGTGAGTTTTCCAACCAAAACCAAACCATACGCATAGGGAACTGTACACTAGGGTTAGAGGAAGAAATAAACAAGCAAGGCCGCGCAATAGTTCAACCCAACCCGATAAACGAGCTTAGCATTGTAAATTTTCCGCTCGTCAAGAATGGTATAATTATTGTTTACGACTTTACAGGAAGACAGGTTTTAAGCGAAAAAATTATCAATAAAACTTCTTTCATTTTAGATGAAACCAAGTTTTTGAACGGTCTGTATTCCTATCAAATCATTTCGCAAAATGGGGAACGGTGTGTCGGCAGGTTTTTGAAGCAATAAAGAACAGAATTATCCGTTATACAACTATCCAAACTCGCATCAATGTTCAAGCGCAAACGTGTCCTCTTTCTTGTAGTGACTTCGCTAATTATGGTCGCACTTTTATACTGGCTTGATTCCGACAAGCCTTCTGATTCTATTGTTCAAAAGGCAACATTTACTACAGTAGCTTTCGTAGTTTTTACAATCTTGTATGCGAGTATTTATGGCCTACTCACAGAAATCAATAAGATTCGCGATGGCTTTGTTTAAAGTATTGTGTAGCAGACTTAAATGCCCAACAATGGAAGGACTCTGTCCGAGTAGCTGAAAGCGATTTTCGTTATTTTGAATAGCGTTGTATGATTCCGTTTTGTGGCTAAACGATACTGTTTTGGCGATTCGGCTATCCTCCATTTATCACCTATTTTCTATGGTTCAGGAACATTGGATTAGGCTTGCTTGATGGACGCAAATTGGCCACTCGTCGTCCTATCCGATTTTCAAATTAGTTGACAAGAGTTTTCTTTTGGGAACTTCTCCAATAAGCGCCAATCGGAAACTTAGGTTTTAGTGGGTGATCCATTTTCTGCTTCGCAAAACAAAAAACCAATTGAAGGCTTACAATTTTCCAATTTGCCCCAAGTAAGAATATGCTTCCAGCAAAATGCCACCCCGAAAAATCGGAGTGGCATCTCAAAAAAAATTCAAAAAACTTATTTCAACGTACCTGAAAACAAACAAACAGATTTTAGACCGGGATTATCGGTATTCATATCCCGCTCCACAAACAGGGAAATATTTTGATGATCTACGCTCAAATTTACCTTGCGAATAGCAAGACCATTAATATAATCCGGCACATTCACATCATGGCCTACGGCGGGTCCTTGAAATTTATCTCCAGGATTATTGGTGTGCAAATAGAACTCAAGGATATTTGGCTCCGCTACCTGATACACCTCCAGCGTGTCCAGCATTGGTGTACTCTGGTCACAATGGTTATAGCCTATATAAGTACCTATAAAACGGTTCACGGTTTTAAAATCGCATTCAGCACCCTCATATCCTGTCTGGCATCGACAAAAACCATCCGTACAAGCACTTCCATTTTTGCATTTCAACTCCGTACACGGATCCTTTGCGCAAGCACTAAATAGCACCGAACCTGACACGAGAAAAAAGCAACAAATTGTTATGAGCGTAAGCTTCCAAGCCTTCATGAAGTAGAGATATTTAACGGCCAAAATACAACAAATACTCGAACAAGAAAGGCTTTTTTTTAACCACGCAAAGTGCATTCCCATCAAGAAAAAGCATTCCAACCCTGCGCTGTGAGCTTATGGCTAACACCAGCCTTAGTTTGCAATACCGCTCCTTGCGCAGCGGCAGTCACATACCCTATCACCGAAATGTCCTCATTTCTTGCCACCGCTTCATAGTCTGATTGCGCAACAGTAAACAGCAACTCATAATCCTCTCCGCCGCTCAGGGCGCAGGTTACAGCACTTAAATGCAATTCCGCCGCAGCAGCTTTTGTCTCTTGCCGCAATGGGATTCTATCATCATGAATCGCACAACCTACTCCACTCATTCTGCAGATATGGAGCAACTCCGAACTCAATCCGTCGGAAATATCAATCATCGCAGTGGGCACTATATTATTTTCCTGCAAAAAGGCCACAATATCCACCCGCGCTTCCGGCTTCAAAAGCCTTCCAATAGGGTAGGCATGCGCCGATAATTCCGGCTGCACACCCGGACTTTCTAGGAAAATTTTCTTCTCTCGCTCCAGTAATTGAAGCCCGAGGAAAGCCCCGCCCAGATTGCCCGACACGCAGATAAGGTCATTTTCCTTCGCCCCGCTGCGCGTGACATATTGGTCGTTTTTTACCTCGCCAATGGCCGTCACACTAATCACCAAACCCTTCATCGAAGTGGAAGTATCGCCGCCGATAAGATCAATATCGTACCGCTTGCAGGCAGCATAAATTCCATCGTACAATTCATCCAACGCTTCTACAGAAAATCGATTGGAAATACCAATACTTACCGTGATGTGCGTAGGCGTGGCCATCATCGCGCAAAGATCTGAAAGGTTTACCACCACTGCCTTGTAGCCCAAATGCTTGAGTGGCGTATAGGCCAAATCGAAATGAACACCCTCCAGCAAAAGATCTGTAGTAATGACCGTCTGTTTCCCAAAATGATCGATCACCGCCGCATCATCGCCCACACTAAGTAGCGTGCCGGCATTCACTGTTTCATTTCGATTCGTAAGGTGCTCTATCAAGCCAAACTCCCCGATGGCAGCCACTTCAGTGCGTTGTTGTGTTTCCATAATTCCCGCAAATTTCGGGGAAAGGTTTTTAGCGGCATCTCCCGGATTTGAATTCCCATACCTCAATCCTACCAACGCATTAATACTTCTTTTTTCGAAGAAAGCGAGGGCGTGCCCCCGACAGCCCCACAACCTTACCATTAATCCCAAACCTACTTTTCTGGGCTGCCGGGGTCGTGCTCTCGGCTACAATCTTTTTACTCCGCTCTACCTGTTCAATATTCCTTAATTCAGCGTAGTTTATCCACGCTTTCTGTCCTATCTGCATCGCCCAAACTGCGGAGCAAAAAGGATTACCGCCTCCATCACTCACGCAGGGCCTCGGCAACGACAACCCTTTTCTTCCTAAATACAAAATCTATCCACCCGCACAATTCATACCCCAGCTATTGGCGCAATTCTTTTAGGGACACACAGCAAATCCAGCACCATGAAAAAAACAGCTCTCCTTCTTCTCGCATCATGCTATTCCCTCTTCAGCACAGCCCAACAACACCATTGCTGCACGCCTCCATCCAACACCGACGGCATGATTGCAATGGCCAAATCTGATGCCTTTATAAAAGCTCACGATGCCCCCGAACCGCTAGATTATAGCCAGCAGCGCGGTAGCATGATTAGTTTCAACACCCTTGACGGGAAGAAAGCATCCGCGTATTATGTACCCTCTCCCGAAGCTGCAACACGCGTTTTACTGCTCTTCCATGAATGGTGGGGACTGAATGATTACATTCGTCGGGAAGCAGATCGTTGGCAGGATTCGCTCGGCCCAGTTGATGTTTATGCAGTGGATCTTTATGACGGGAAAGTAGCCACTACAGCGGCGGAAGCGAGCAAACTTTCAAGTAGCTTGGACGAGCGCAGGACAGATGCAATCTTAAAGGGTCTCCTAGCAAAAGCTGGCAAAGACAAGCAAATTGCAACCCTCGGTTGGTGCATGGGAGGCGCATATGCTTTTCGAGCTTCGGTGCTGATGGGCAAGCAAGCGGATGGCTGTGTGATGTACTATGGTTTCCCCGAAAAGGACGTAAAGAAAATTTCACCACTCAAGACCGATGTTCTATACATCCGTGGCACTCAAGACCAGTTCATTACTGGTGTTATGGTGACTGCATTTGCCAAGGAAGTGAAGCAAGCAGGGCGTCAAATTCAGGTAATTTCCTATGATGCCGTGCATGCCTTCGCCAACCCCAGCAACCCGCACCACGACGCATTTTCAGCCGCTGATGCGGAGCAAAAAGCCTTAGCATTTCTTCGAAAATATTTGACCCTTTAGCCTGAAAGAATTCTCCGTACAAGAGATTCTGGAAATTACAATGCCCCTAGGTGCTTTCCTTCCTAATACCGTTTGGACATCTATTTTACACGATTCGTTCATCTTGTTTAGCCCCCTCTCCCGGCCTCTCTCCGCCATAATGGCACTAACATTGTGATTTAAATAAATCATTTCCTATCTTTGGGGTCAATTTATTCACATGACTCCTAATCGCTCGCTGGGCATTAGCCTCCGGTTTCAAGAACTTTCCAGAACAGATTTCC
>JBDTKK010000168.1:0-3362 GCA_039935335.1 Chitinophagaceae bacterium | reverse complement strand
TACTGCGCCAGCAACCTGAATGGCTCCGCCGAATAATAGGAGTTTTTCGGTCAGTGTTGTCTTACCAGCATCGGGGTGAGAGATGATGGCAAAAGTGCGGCGGCGGGAGATTTCTTTTTCGAACATTCTTATTAATGCAAAATTAAAAATGCAAAATGCAAAAGCCCGTGGCGTGATGACCTTAGGATAGTGGATTGCGATTTTTTAGAGGTGCGCGAAGGTCGGGGAAAAATCAAAAGGCAAAAGGCAAAAGGCAAAAATCAAAAGGCAAAAGGCAAAAGTTCCGCTGTCCTTGAATGTGCGGATTAAAATTGCCTTCTGATGAAAAAAATAAAAACATCTTACTCAAGAATTTCGCGTCTGTTGTTCAAGTTTCTCACTATTGTCTTTCGTCTATCAACGCTCTACTAATTACTATCTACCAGTTCCCGTTCCAGCCAGTTACTTTGCTCCATGGCCGACCCCCGATTGCAAGATGCCTTGATGAAGGAATTCCAGGAAGAGAAAAAGATGATTCAAAATCAGATTGACCTCTTCGAGCCGCTGGCTGCGTCGCTTAGAAAGCCCGCTGCGCAAAGGTTGGCGCAGAATGGCTTGATACTTTTTGGGGAATTGTTTTGCTGGCTTTTCGTGCTGGCTTCGATTGGCACCTGCATCTTTCTGAATAAGCTGTATCCCTTCTATGTCTTGTTTGAAATTTCGAAACCGGCAGACCTGGACGTGCTGGGGCATCAAAACCTGCAGATGCTGCGCTGGGCGGTATATGGCATTATCGCATTGTCGGGATTTCTATTTTTTCTTTTAGCAAGGAATCTTCGGAAAATCAGGTTGAAGAATCGTATTCTAAGCCTTGCTGGAAAAGATATTAAGACAGTTATTGGACAACAACTACAGCGCCGAGCCGCGATAGACGTGATTGAACAACGCTACTTTGATGAGTTGCCCGCACAGGAGAAATCGGACAGCATCAATCAAATTCCGAATCCGGGCTATGATGAACGCGAAGAAGAAACTCAATAGACTTTCATTCCATAAAAATTCCAATGACGCTCTACGATCGCATCCAGGAAACCACAAAATTTCTTCAAAATAGAATCAAGGTTCAACCTACTATCGGCATCATACTCGGAAGCGGATTAGGAGGATTGGAAGCACTTGTCGAATCGGCTGAAAGCATTGCCTATAGCGAGATTCCTCATTTTCCACAAAGCACGGTTGAAGGTCATGCAGGAAGATTGATCTTTGGGAAATTGGAAGGTAAGCAAGTTGTGATGATGGTTGGACGTTTTCATTATTACGAAGGGTATTCGCAGGAGGAAGTCACTTTTCCAGTAAGGGTGATGAAAGCTTTGGGAGCGAAAATGTTGCTCGTTTCCAATGCAGCGGGAGGCCTGAATCGAAGTTATGAAGTTGGCGACATTGTCCTCATCAAAGACCATATCAATCTACTTCCGGAACATCCGCTGCGCGGCATAAATGATGAACGACTCGGGCTGAGATTCCCGGACATGAGCGAGCCTTATGATTTACCGATGATTGCTTTGGCAGAAAAAATTGCTTTGACGCAAAACCTGAAACTCAAGACAGGCGTGTATGCCGGCGTACAAGGACCCACTTTTGAAACACGGGCTGAATATGAATGGTTGCGCGGCATCGGTGCAGATTTGGTGGGCATGAGTACGGTGGCGGAAGTAATTGTGGCGATTCATGGCGGGATGAACGTTTTTGGCGCGAGCATTGTTACGGACATTGGCATTCGAGAAGAGCGGAATACGATAACGCATTACGAAGTGCTGGAAGTGGCTAATGCAGCGGCACCGAAGCTGGCGCGGCTGGTGAAGTCGTTGGTGGAAGAACTTTAGAACAATCTGCCGTTACTTTTAAGGCAAAATCACCCAAATGAAAAAGCTACTCTCAACCTTGGCACTTGCACTAGTATTTGCGGGAACTGCAAATGCGCAAAACAGTTTGGTGATGCCCAATAACGAGACTCAACAAGAAAAGCCAACGCTAGAATATAAGATTGAAGGCAATGAAGTCCGCACTGGAAACGCCGTTTCCTTCGCAAAGAATTCTGCCGAAATTCTACCAGAAAGTGATGCCGCTCTCAATACTATTAAGAAGTTTTTGGAAGATAAATCTTACATCAGCTTGTTGCGCGTGGAAGGCCATGTCAGTTGTGGCAAGGGCGATCAAGGTTTGAGCGAAGCAAGAGCCTTGGCGGTCTGTAAGTGGCTCGTGGCACAGGGTGTGGACTGCAAACGACTTTTACCCGTGGGCTTTGGTTGCACAAAACCAATAACAGACGCTAACAATGAAATGAATGAGCGCATCACCTTTGTGAACGCAGCCTTGAAGGGTCATGCTATTGGTGGGATGCCGGTGGATGGCGGCGGAAAGGTGGCGGAGAGTGGGTGTGAATAGCTCGAACTTTCCTATTCCTTCTCACGTATTCTTAAACTGAATGACGAAAGGCTTTTCCTCATCAAAGTGACAGCGCACTGCCTCTATAACCGCGAGGCGTAACTCATCCATTTTTTCAGCTTGAGTAAAAATTGCAACACCTTGACCTTTCGCGATAAAACCCCCTTCTTCGCTTTCTTCCACTAAAAAAATCAACTCTTCCATGATGGCAATTTTTAACTCTTAAATCTACTTGAAATAATGAGATAAAAACAGCTTGATATTGCTAAAAATTCCTAAAAAGATTTTAAGAATTCATTCTTGAAAAAGTAATTACACAGTACTTACCTTCAAGCCATGATTCACCGCACCAATATTATCCAGATTGGGAACTCGAAAGGTGTCCGCATCCCCAAGGAAATGCTGAACACATTAGGCAGTAAAGAAGTGACGGTGCAAAAAACTGAAGAAGGCATTTTGATAAAGCCCGCCCAGCATGTGCCTCCTTTAAATGAATGGGCTTCGCTTTTTGCGAAAGCAGAAAAATCTGTTGGCACAGAGCTTGAAGATTGGAATGAAAGCTTAGGCGACGGACTGGAAAAAGAAGCGCCTTATGAGTAGGAAAATTTTCCAAAAATGGGATGTCGTTTTGGTTAGTTTAGACTCGACCAAGGGTTCGGAAATTTCAAAAACCCGACCTTGTATGATTGTATCGCCTTCGGCAGTAAATCAAGCTTTGACTACCGTAATTGTCGTTCCATTGACTACAACCCAAAAAGCCTATCCAAGTAGATTAAACACAAATCATAAAGGCAAAGCCGGAGCATTCGCTTTCGACCAAATAAGAACCATCGACAAAACAAGAATTATCAAGAAAGACGGACAACTGGACGTAGCCCTACGCGAAACAGCCAACAGCATTCTAAGAATCATGTTTTCGGAGGAATAATCAAAAAAAT
>JBDTKK010000167.1:0-7920 GCA_039935335.1 Chitinophagaceae bacterium | reverse complement strand
TTAGCTCTTCCACTTTGTCCCCAGGCGATCATATCGCTGTAGAAATGTTTAGCTACGACCCTTGTGCAATGCCGTCATTAGTTCAATCAAATGAAATAGTCTTGGACAATCCGCTTGACATTGTTTCCATTGGAAATTGGGAAGGATCGGTTAATCTGTACCCCAATCCGAATACTGGAAATTTCAGCATCGATGCCGTTAGCAAACTACAGCCAGGTCAACGCATTAGTATTGTTGTATTGAACATGGTGGGGCAACGTGTCTATCAAAGCGAAATCGCCCCTGGCACCTCCAAGTGGTCGGTGAACGTACGGCTTAATGAAGGATTAGCCAATGGACTATATACGCTGCAATTGAATGCTGAAAATATGCGTGCCGTGGCGCCTTTTGTATTGGCGAGATAGTATTAAATTCTAGGATTTTCGCCCGGTTGTCTGCATTAGATAGTCGGGCGTTTTTTATTGGCTATAATGTGTTACAAAATAACTACAGCTAAAGAATACAGCTGGGGCGTAATAATACCGATAATCGGCGTTGGTTTCCCCTGCTGCCGCAAGTCCCTTGAATTGCCACTGGTCAGGGGCACAAAGCCGTATACTGTAGTTATATTGGGACTTGGCTGGCGGCGGCTGGGATTTGAACTGAGTCAACGGTGTGGCTACGAGTTCCTATTTATCTTACCAAATACTGCTTTACTATATTTAGTTATTTTCTCAAGATAAATACCCAAATCATCATTCCGAAATTGTCCCCTTTGTGAGTAAATTATTACACCATTGTTTTCAGTTCTGTGAACTTCTATTTTAATTGTGTCAATATTTTTATGCACAAGCAGCATTTTGACTTTCCATATTCTTTCAGGATGAGAAAGTATTGCCAACTCACAATCGTACAAATAATTTCTAATCGAATCAACCTGATTAGTATTATTTATTACTCTAATTGAATCAACTAAATTCACGTCATAATTCGGCAAAGATGGAATAAGTATTATGCCGATTGGGGGAGAATTTTTAGCAAACTTAATAGCTCGCCAACGCCCAAACATCTGTAAGGGAAACACTGTGAACATTATCAATAATATTATGCTACTATATTTGATTATATCTTTTATTGCTTCAGAACGGACTTTCTTGTAGATAATATATATTATCCCAAATAACACTAGCAGAATAATTAATGGATCCATCAGTAACTAGGTAATTTTTTCTCCCTTATTGTTTTCCTTGCCGTTGCAACAAACAAAGAAACCCCAAAGTACACCCCAATCCTCAACTTACAAAACACCCCCCATCATAAATATCTCCGCTGGCGAGTTTCAATCCTAAATCTTCCCGTTCAGGAATGTTCTAATTTTGGATGTGCTCAATGTTGCCACAAGCCAATTCCTTTCGACTTTGGCCAAGTCTTTTGCAACGCTGATATTTCGCCCTTGGGGTACCTATTCAAGATTTTGGGTGTTGTTGCTACCAACAGGCCGCCCTTCTAGCGCTATCCCAAGTTTGGGAAAGTTAATTCCCCAACACAAATTCAGCATTAGAGGCTGTTGCGAATCTGTAACCCTTGGCCAGTAAACTCTATCATTTTACTATTGAGCACAGTTGTTTGTCAAACCTTTTTTCCCGAAAAGAATGAGCTACATTTTCTTTAGTTTAGGAATTAGGTGTCAGCGTTTAGAGTCGATATCGGTCTGTGTCAAACTAGACAATCGTTATTCCTCCTTTCCCCGTAAATCATTTATAGAAAAACGGCTCTCCGATACCGATTATTTCTCCTAAATTTGGCCTGTGATGATTTATGAAGTGGATATTTTCAATTCCAAAGGGGAAAGATTACTACCGAACTCTACAGATTTGAAGCTGATATCTGTTTCTAAGACCTCAACAGACCCATTTTTAAAAGTAGTTGGGCGCCTTACCAAGAAGGCGGCGGCTGTCCCTCCAAGCTTAGAGGAAATCACTAAGGAAGTTGAAAAAGTAAGAGCAATTCGCTATGCCAGCAAAAGTAAAATGGCCATTAAGGGTTTTAAATTATGTACCGATATAGATATTATTTCCTAGTTTCTGCCCTAATATTGATAACCATGGGAGCACTCTTAAAGCTTGAAGGCTATTCAAACTTCGGCGCAAGTATGATTTCAGGGATATGCAATTTCATGATTTTTGGCTACTTGGTTCTTTCTAAGAAAAAGCAAATGACGTAGTTGTCATCTAATTATGATAACGATGCAATTCAGTTTCAACGAGGTCTTCCAACATGCTATTTGCCGAAAGGAATTCGGTGTTGGTCTATCATCTCTTTTATTTCTGGAGCTGACGCTAATCATTAATCCGTGGCCAATAAGTCTATAATTTTACACTTGGATACCGTTTTAGTCCATTCATATTTTATCGCAAAGATTTAGTACGGTAAATCTGAACTTAAAAGGAAATGAAAGCCTATACAATGAATCAAGCTCCGGACAAGCTAATTGGTGAAATTGGGACAGCAAACCGCGATCGATTCGAGTTTGAAATACAGATGGATTTAATCGTGAAAGCCATTAAACAAGCGCGGAAGGAACGGAACATGACCTAGGAAGAATCGGGGAAGCTTATTGGCGTACAAAAGCGCAGATTGCAAGGCTGGAAAGCAGTGCGAGTAATGCTATGAGGGATACCATAATGCGGGTATTTTCAGCCTTGAAAGCCAAGGCGAAACTGCAAGTAGAATTGCCAAATGGAAACCTTAGCGTTGGCATGTAGGATAGCAAAATAATTCCGTAGTAGGTCGGAGACGATGCCACAATGGAACGACGAACACGGAAAACTTAGAAAACCAATTTTTGAAAATAATTATAACAAATAACCAAAACCATGCAATTAAAATTACCCATTATCGTCTGCTTCGCTTTTCTGGCTGCCCCAGCCATCGCGCAGCTACATCCTTCAGCAACGGCCAACGTATTTCAGCCCAATGAAACCTTGATGAATTCAATGGAAGCAAAACAGACACAAATCCGAACACAAACGCGAAACGGCATTAGCCGCAGCCAGAAAGTAGCCAAAGCGTATAAATGTAGTGAAGACAGCGCCTACTATAGTAGTTGGGATGCCTCGTCGCAGGGGTGGTTGATTAAACTCAGAGAATATTATGTTTATGATATTAATCTAAATGTAACAAATTTCTTTTTTCAAAACTGGAATGGAACAGATTGGGTGAATGGGAGTTCAACTATTCTTACCTATGATGTGAATAACAATCAAACAAATGTTTTAAGACAAAGCTGGAATGGAACGGCTTGGGTAAACGGCGATCAATATAGTTATGCATATGATGGAAATAATAATCAGTCTAGTGTGATAAGTCAAAGCTGGAGCGGAACGACTTGGGAAAATAAATATCAAGACCTTTACACGTATGATGCGAATAACAATCAAACAAGTGACCTATATCAAAACTGGAGTGGTTCGGCTTGGGTGAACACTTATCTATACCTATTTGTGTATGACGCGAATAACAATCAAACAAATTTCCTAAATCAGAACTGGAATGGAACGGCTTGGATAAACAACTATCAAAGCCATAGTACATATGATGCTAATAATGGCGTAACAAGTTCTCTATCACAAACCTGGAATGGAACAACTTGGGACAACAATACTAATGATTTTATGACCTATGATACGGATAATAATCTAGCAACTGATTTAAATCAGACATGGAATGGGACAGTTTGGGTGAACAGCTATCAATTCCTCTATATGTATGATACGCATAAGAATCAAACCAGTCAAGTGCTTCAAACATGGAGTGGAACGGCTTGGGCAATGAGAACTCAAAACTTCTCCACCTATGACGTGAATAATAACCGTATAAGCTTAGTATCTCAAAAATCGTATGGAACTCAAATTGTAAATTCTGATTCTACTAATTATTATTATACTTGTAATCCTACTAACGTACATGCTATAAAGCAAAGTGTTGCAACCATGAATGTAGTACCCAACCCTTGCCATTCTTGCAATCTAATTATAGAGACACAAAATGTAGGCGCTTTACAGGTGACTGATATTATGGGTAGAAACGTTGCTATCCAATTTGAAAAAACAATCAAAGGTTATTTGCTCAATATGCAAAATCAAAGTGCAGGCATTTATTTTCTGCGGAATAGTCAGACAGGGCAGGTGGTCAAGTTTGTGAAAAAATAAAAATGGAGGAAGAAAAGCAGTGGCGAATATTCCCGTAGCGGTGCAGGGTTATCTTTACTCCCTAAACCATCCCTCCCGATGCGCCAAACTAATCACCTGCGCCTTGGAACCAACATGCAATTTCTCATACACATTGGCAATATGCTTGCGGACGGTAAATACACTCAAATTCATTTCGGTCGCAATGCTCTTAGCATCTAGTCCCGAAACCATCATTTGCAATACTTCCAATTCTCTTTCGCTAATGCCGTGCGGACGTTCAGCGGCAGGCAGCAGTTTCTCCTGGGCAGGAGCTTTTCGAAGTAAGGCCAAGGTTTTTCGCGCAATCGCCGGACTCATGGGCGCACCGCCAAATTCCAAAACATTTAGGGCAGCTTCCTGAAGTATTTCCGCGCTTTCATGTTTCAATAAATAGCCTTCAGCGCCGGCCTGAATCGCAGCGAAAATTTTATCATCATCATCAAAAACCGTGAGCACCAGAAAATGAACAGTGGGGTAGATGCTTCTGGCCAAAGCAATGGTTTCTATGCCGTCCAATCCCGGCATTTCTATGTCCATAAACAGGACATCTGGTCGGCGGCTTTGTGGCAATCCTTTAAGTTGTTCCAAGCAATCGTGGCCGTTGATGGCAATGAATATTAGTTCACAGTCCGCCATGGCAGCGGCTTTCCGTAAAAAGCTCTGACGATTCACCGCAATATCTTCAGCAAGGGCAATTCTTATTTTCCGGTCCATGAGTCAAAGGTTAAAAAGATAAAAAAGGCAGGCAATACTTAAAATGGAGTAGCGCGTATTTCTACTTCGGTTCCCTGCGGCAATACAGCTTTCCATTCAAGAGAACATTCCATGTTTTCAGCCCGGGCTTTCATATTAATTAAGCCGTTTCCGCTCAGGCTTGCTTCAGGATTTATCGATAATCCAGTGCCATTATCCCTAATCCGCACCGACCATTCCAAGCCGCCGGAAATTTCTACTACAAGCTCGTGGCAGTGGCTATGTCGCAAAGCATTGTTCACCGCTTCCTGAATAATCAGGAACAAATGATAGGCATGTGCGGGAAGCAATTCAGTAGCTTCTTCGTCGCCTTCTGTCACTCGCATATGCACGGAAGAATAGTTAGGTCGCAGCCGTTGGAACATCAATTTTACACGATCGCTGATGTCGCTCAGTTGGAGGGAAGATTTCCGCATCGCCCAAATAGTATCACTCAAAAGGGAAACCATTTGCTGTGCGTTCGTTTGGAGTAAATCAAGTACTGGCGCGGCTTCTACAGGATTTCGTTTTAGTTCATCAGCATTGCTTTTGATACTCGCGGCATAGCTCCCAAGGTTATCGTGCAGGTCCGATGCAATGCGTTTTCGCTCCGATTCTTCGGCTTCCCTCACGGCAGTTTCGGCCTTCTTTTTTTCTTCTTCCTGCAAGAGAAAAAGCTTCATTTCATTCTTCCGCCGATAGTTTCTAAACAGTAACCAAGCAATGATAGCGGCCAAGGCGAGCAAGCCCAGTGAACCGTAAAAAAGGATGTTCTTTCGCGTGATGTCCAGCTTCTGAGCAATGATGGTGGTTTCCTTTTTCTGCACCTCATATTTAGTCTGCATTTCGGCGATAGCATTCTCCGAATTCTTCTCATTCAGGGAATCTTTGTAGGCAATGACGTGTTGCAAAGCATCTTCATAATCATCCCGCGCTGTGATAGCATGATAGCATTTTGCAAGGCCCTCGTAGTAGCGCAAATTCAGTTCATAATTGCTCGGAGAGCCAATGGCAGTGCGGGTTTTGGCATACTCAAGTCCTGATTTAAAAATGGCAATTGCCTTCTGGTATTCTTTGGCATAAACATAGAAATTGGCCAGTCCAAGTTGCTCATTGGAGAAGGTAATGCTGCCCTCTGTTTTTTCGCGCAGCGCCACCATTTGAAGCATGGCTTTTTCCGCCTGCGGCATACGGCCTGACCATTTATAAATATTGGCTTCTACCACGTAGGCATTGGCGAGGTAATAAAGATTCTGGATTTGCTCGCATAGCGGTTTTGCCAGCGCGATATAGTGCAGCGCAGAGTCGTAATGTTCCTGCCAGGCATCAACCAAAGCAATGTTGATAAACGCGTACGCACTGGCTTCATTTTTCTCTGGATTAAGTTCGTTGTAGGACAGGGCTTTTTGGTAATATTCTAAAGCTTTTTCCAACTCATTTCGGTTGTAAGAGATTACGCCCAGTTCGTTGAAACCCTTGCTAAGCAAGGCGTACAGCTTAGCGTCTTCCGCTTCGTGAATGACTTCAAACAACAGCTTTACAGCTTTTTCATAGTCGGCACGGGCAGCCAATACGTTCGTTTTTTCTAATAGAATTTTAAGATGAATTTCTTTAGTGGCAGCGACTTTCAGCGGAAATTGGACTAAGGATTTTTCGATTAGAGAATCGGCAGCGGTAACATTATCTGTGCGGAGATGGGCGTGGATTATTCCGAGCGTTGCGATACCGATGGCTGTTTTGTTCTTTAGTTTTTCAGCGTATTTTAATGTTCGAGTTGCAAGCGGAAGAAGGCTGTCTTTGTATAAGCTTTCGTGTTCGTGGAGGAGCGAGATTTCTGCCTTCAATATTTCACCTAAATCCTTTGCATTCCGCTCTGACGCTTGCAATGCAGCAATTTTCTCTGTCTGTGCAGAGAGAGCGAAGACTTGAAAAATCAATAAGAATAAAAACAGTTGGCGCACAGGAAAGATCTATGGACGTAAAGCTATTCGTAACGGCTACAATTACATATTCCTCCAAGGCACTACTACAAATTAGTTATTGCACACCCTTCGCTCTAGAAGTTCCTTTGATGAAAATTCATTCTTATGAAACAGATTTTTCTTCTACTGGCTTTCCTCGGCATGGCTTCAGCGTCAAATGCCCAAACAACTTTTGCCACGGCCGATACGCTAAGCGCGAACGTGCTAACTTCTGGAACAGTAAATGGAACCAGCACCCAGCATTATTATAAAACCGTACTGCCAACCCATAAAGGTGTGTTCCGGCTCGTCACTTCTACCACAAATTCTGGCAGCGGTTCGGGATATCTCCAGTACAAGCTTTTTTGGAAAAATCAGAATTCCATTAATTCCTTCAATGTATATAGAACGCCTTTCGCTAGCGGTAATGATACTTTCAACTTCGGTGCATTGGATGCGGATAGTTTGTTTCTCCTAGTTGATGATTATTACAATGGTCAGCCGATTAGCTATTCCTTCAAATACGAAATGCTGCATGCCGCGCCCAGCAACGAATCCACCATTCCTAACGCCACTAGAGCAACCGCCGAAGCCTTGCCTTTCAACACTATAAAAAATGCCTATGTCGGCTTCAATACGCCTGCCGGTGTGGACAATGAGGATTATTTCAAACTCGTATTTCCAAGAAACGGAACCTTCAAGCTTTATGTGACCGCTCAATCCATGCGCGACATTAGCGCCACCGTCCTGCCGCAGCTTTATATCTACGACCGCAATGGAGGGCCTGTCAGTATTTTTAGAAACAATAATCCAAGTGGATTTACCTACACGCAACTCGGCTTTGGACCAGCCTACAACACCATCACAGACACCTTCAATGTTTATGGTCGGGCGGCGGATACGATGTATATCAGCCTTAGTTCTTATGTCGGGAATTGGGCGGCCACCTATAGCCTCAATTGGTCGATTGCAGATACGGCTTTAAACAATGAACCCGCGCCAAATGAAACCCTTAC
>JBDTKK010000166.1:0-3532 GCA_039935335.1 Chitinophagaceae bacterium | reverse complement strand
GGTGTACACATTTTTCGCCTTCTCCATGATGCCGTAATCAATGGAAATGTTTTGGCATTGCGCATACAGTTCCGAGATAACCTCCACTTCGCGAGATGTATTGTAAACTGTTTCAGCCTGTTCAAAGACTTCGTTCAGCTCTGGTAAATGTGCCTTTAGCGCAGTCATAATTGTTTGCACATTCCAGATAAAAAGACCGGAATTCCAAAGAAAATCGCCACTCTTCAAAAACGTCCGCGCCAGCTCTAGGCTTGGCTTTTCAGTGAATGTCTTTACCCGATAAATCTTGTCATCCAGTTCATCTGAAGCATCATACTGGATATAACCATAGCCGGTGTCAGGGCGGGTCGGTTTGATGCCCATTGTAAGCAAATTGGGATGATGCGCCACAAAATCAAGAGCATCATGTGCCGTTCTTTCAAAGAGCCTTTCATCCATAATAAGGTGGTCGGCGGGTGTCATGATGATGTTGGCATTCGGGTTCATCGCAAACACCTTGTGGGCAAAGTAGGCAGCACAGGGAGCAGTATTTTTTCGAGAAGGTTCGGAGATAATGTTGTGGTCGCTCAAGTCAGGAATCTGCTCTTTAAGCGTCTCAATATAGCTGTGGTTGGTGATGAAGTAAATGTTTTCCTTAGGGCAAATGTGCTGAAAACGCTGGTAAGTCCATTGAATTAAAGAGCGACCTGTACCCAAAATATCGAGGAATTGCTTGGGCATTGCTGTGCGGCTCATCGGCCAAAATCTGCTACCAATGCCACCCGCCATGATGGCTACATAATTGTTATGAATGCTCATGAAGATTATTTATAGAATTGAGCTCGTCTTGGTTTGTATCCCAAGTACAATGCGATTCCTTTCAATTTAGTGAGTTTATTTTCAAAGAAAATTTGTGAACCCGAAAGGTAAGATTTGCGGCGTTGCGATTAAGCTACTTCCAACTCTTTTGCGACGGCATCATAAAGCTTTTGATACGCACCACCGGCCTGCATCAATTCTTCATGACTACCGCGCTCCAGTACCATGCCTTTATCCAAAACCAAAATCTGATTAGCCTTCCGGATGGTGCTCAATCGGTGCGCGATGATGATGGAAGTTCGGCCTTCGATGAGCATATTGATAGCTCGCTGAATGAGTTGTTCACTCTCACTATCCACCGACGAAGTGGCTTCATCCAAAATGAGAATTGCAGGGTTGTAAAGTAAGGCTCGAGCGAAGGAAATAATTTGCCTTTGGCCGTGCGAAAGCGTTGCCCCGCGCTCCATTACGTTGTAGTGATATTGCCCGGGAAGCTTCAAAATAAAGTTGTGCAATCCAAGTGCCTTGCAGACTTCAACCACCCTTTCCAATGGAATATTTTCATTGCGCAGTGTGATATTCTCATAGACTGTTCCCGAAAATAAAAACACATCCTGAAGGACTACACCAATACTTCTTCTCAACGCATAAACGTCATAGTCTCGGATATCGCGGCCATCAATTTTGATACTGCCCGATTCGATTTCGTAAAGTCGATTGAGGATCGAAATGATGCTCGTTTTTCCTGCTCCGGTATGGCCTACAATAGCCATTGAATTTCCCGAAGGAATATCGAAAGTTACGCCGCGAAGCACTGGTACACCCGGGTTGTAGGAAAAATGAACCTTTTCAAAAGCCACATGCCCCTGAACCCTTTCCGGTACAAAAGTGCCTTCGTTTTTCAGGTTTTCTTGACTATCCAAAACCGTGAAAATTCTTTGTCCGGCCACAAGCCCCATTTGGAGTACATTGAATTTATCTGCCAACATGCGCAGCGGACGGAAAAGCAAATTGAGGTAAAGAATAAAAGAAACTATGACACCAGCGGTCACCTCGTAATGCAGCATTTGTCGTGCGCCCCACCACACCAAAAGTCCGGTGCTCAATGCCAAAATAATCTCCACAATTGGGAAGAAAACCGAGTACGCGAAGATGGCGTTGATATTGGCGTTGCGGTGTTCCTTATTGATGGATTTGAAATGGTTCATCTCCCGCCTTTCCGCCGCAAAGGCTTGCACCACGTACATCCCAACGATATGCTCTTGCACAAAGGCATTGAGCGCAGCCACGGCATTACGCACGCGATGGAATGATTTATTGACACTTTCTTTGAAATAATAGGTCGCGACAATAAGAATGGGAAAAGGGATGAGGCAAAAGAGCGTAAGTCGCCAATCCGTACCAATCATTACGCCCAAGACTGCAATAATGGTCAGGATATCTGCAACGATAGAAATGAGGCCTTGAGAGAAAACGTCATTTACCGTTTCGATATCGTTGATGCTGCGGGTCGTAAGCGTACCAATGGGCGTTTTATCAAAAAAGGCAACATCCTGAAAGAGGATTTTGTGGAAAACATTTTTGCGGAGGTCGTTCACCACGGTTTGTCCCAGCCAATTGATTCGGTATAGAAACCAGAAGCGCAATCCGCTCTCCAAAAGCAGGGCTACAAGCTGAATGATAGTGATAGTAATGAGCCCTTGAAGCAATCCCGCGCTGATGTATTTATCTACTGAAACCTGAATCAACCAAGGGCGCAAAGGCGTGAGTGCAGCCAGCACTATCGACATTAAAACTGCGAAAATGAGCGTGCGGCGATAGGGACGCGCATAGGCTATGATGCGACCGAGAAGAGAAAAGGAGAATTTGGATTGAGGTTGAGACAAACGTTGCACTTATTGAGCAGAAATACGGGCTTGAGATTGTCAAAAATACGGCCTTATTCCAGCGCCTTCAAGAGCTTGAAATGATAGTGCTATCGTTAGGTCTTCCGAGGCTTCTTTTTTGCCGCAGGGAAAAGCACATTATTCAGGATTAAGCGATAGCCGGGAGAACTGGGGTGCAAGGCCAAATCCGTTGGCGGGTCGCCAATGGCATGTTGGTAATCTTCGGGGTCGTGGCCGCCGTAAAAAGTCCATGTGCCTTTGCCATAATCGCCATGAATGTATTTGGCTTCGCGGGCGGGTTTGTACTCGCCCATGATGATGACATTGCTCTTGATAATATCATCTCTAAAGGCCGTTGTTTGCCCCATGAACCCTTTGATGGTCGTGGTATGGTCTTGACAAAGCATAGCAGGCACTGGATCAAACTTTGCGGAGAAAGTGAAGAGGCTGAAATAGTCGATATCCATCGGCACCATTCTTCCATTTTCGGGGCTATTATCGATGTCTGAATATTCGTAGATGTAGGGTGAATTATTGAGCGTAAAATTCTTAAAGGCAAAACAATTATCGTAGTTCAGTTTCTGCTGTGCATTTGGGTCTATCGGGTCGCCATCGAAAGGCACGTCGCAGATATCAACACCATCCGCAGCAAGTGCAATATCATAGGTGTCTGTGGCAGAGCACATCGCAAAAAGATAGCCGCCGCCAGCCACGAAATCTCTGATTTTTTTGGCTACGGCAAGCTTTAGTTGAGAGACCTTCCGAAAGCCGTGTTTCGCTGCCATGGCCTCATTGGTGCGCACATCTTCCTGATACCAGGCCATGTTGTGTTGGCCAGCCCAAAATTT
>JBDTKK010000165.1:0-4720 GCA_039935335.1 Chitinophagaceae bacterium | reverse complement strand
AACTGGCGTGATGATTGGTGGCAAACCCGCTGCACGTATGGGCGATAGCTGTGCGCATGGAGGTGTCATTATGGGAGGTTGTCCTACGGTATTGATAGGCGAGGCAGGTGGTGGAGGCGGAGGTGGTGGCAGTGTAATGCCCGTGAACATCATGATGAAAGTGATGGAATCTATGCCGCCGGAAGTGAAGCAGACCATGCAGCAAATGGTTGCGCGGACTACTGCAGCCGAAAGTGGTTGTGCATTTGTACATGATGAAGGGCTTTGCCCAAGTTGTGGTAAGGTTCACTAAACAAAATCGTTATGCTGAAAATCTCCAGAACGCAGCTTCTTGCTTTCGAAGCCGCTTCCATGCAGCGTTATGCTGAAGGCTGCGCGAAAGATCTTTCTGTTCAATTTCCCACCTGGCTTCCTAAAAAAACTTTTGTTGAAAAGACGGAAGCGGTTTTGGATTTGATAAAGTATTGCAACAGGTTTAAAATCACTAGAAGCGATACCATTCGCTATTTTTTAGAACACACAATTGGGCATAGAATTTCCTTGCCTTTGCCATCGGAATGGGCGCAGCAATTGGATGGTACGGCGGCGACACAACAGCAGCGCGTGGAGCAATTCTTGGTGCGTTATCTAAGTGGCCGCCAGATTTTGGAGCAAATATTTCTACAACCCTAAAAAGAGAGAAAATTATGGGAGCAGCAACGCCGAAATGTGCCTCAACAGGCTTTTTGCAGTCTAACAAAAATGATGCACAGGAGACGACCAAAATCAAAATCCGGGCAGCCTTATTTTTTGATGGGACACTCAATAATGAAGTGAACACGACTTTGGGTGCGACAAAGACGAAAGCGTTTATTACGAAGAATGGTTCGTATGGGAATGACTATACGAATGTGGTGTTTTTGAAGCAGAATGTCAACGCAGGAGTTAAAGCTGGCTATGACTATTATTTGGAGCCGATTTATACGGAAGGAATAGGTACAAATGACCGTGAGGAGGATGATTCAGACGGTTATATATCTGGCACGGGTTTGACAGGAATAAAAGCTAAAGTTGATAAAGCATTTGAAACACTGAAAAATACCATCAAAAAAGAAGTATCCGGTTCTCAAAACAACAATGTAGAGATTACGGAATTAAGGTTGGATGTCTTTGGCTTTAGTCGAGGTGCGGCTGCGGCAAGGCATTTTGTTGACGTTGCTTTGAATGGCCTGAAAACCGTAATCTACCGCACAGCAGTACACGGGCCACAAACAATCACGATGACGAAGCCAAATCTGGCGGATAGGCTCAAGTTTGAAAATTATAAAATTGAAAAGCAGGCAGTGAAAATAAAATTCGTTGGATTATTTGATACGGTTAGTTCCTTGAATTTGGAAGATATTGTGTCAGAAAATAGCAATGTGGGCGAATTGGGTTTGGATGCTATCTCTAATGCAGAAAAGGTCTTTCATATAGCTTCCGCGGAAGAAACCAGACAGAATTTTGCATTGACCAATATAAAGAGTGCAGGAAGCAAGGGGAAGGAAGTATTTCTTCCGGGTGTTCACAGTGATATTGGCGGAAGTTACAATGATTATGAAATTGAAAAGATTCAGGTTTATGATACAGATGTAATCTACATTACCGACTCGAAATACAAGGAAATTGAAGCAGACATCAATTCCTTAATCAAAGCAGGTTGGTTTCGGCGGGAGGATATATTTTACAAGGATGGGTCAAGGCATTTACGGTCGGAAGAGGATATGAAGAAGGCGGTAAATAGTAATGGGGAAATTAATATTATCCGGAGGGGGAGTTTGGGAATGGGAATTAGGAATCGCTATAGCCGCATACCGTTGCAGTTGATGGCCGAAAAGGCGACCGAAGGAGGGGTGACTTTTTACCCAAAAATCAGTAAGAGTGCTGACACTTTTGTTGATACTTCAATACCTATAATGAGAGAAGCCTGGCTTTTATTAAAAGGTTACATCAATGGAGCTTCTAAGCCCGAAGACTGGCAAGGAAATACATTGTTCTCAAAATCTCTGCGGTTTGACCATTTACATTTTTCTGCAAAATATGATGAAGCTTATGCCGTCGGAGTAAAAATTCCTTTTACAAATTTACATGTCGAGGCTGTGCCACTTGCTCCCAATAAACCTCGTTACGAGGACACTATAAGAAAGCGAAAACACCATGATGGTTAAAACGAATTTACTTTTTATCGCACCACTTCTTTTGTTATTAAATAGCTGTGGTCTTCCAAATAAATCTTCGGCTATGAACGAACAGAGATTGCACGAATGGTATCCAACCAATTCAGCTCCAAAACTATATCCGGTCGAAATAATCGCTGGTCAGCTTTTACTCCAAGATAGCAGTAGGGTAAATTTCCCGATTAGAACTTGCCTTTTAAACGGTTGGGGCAAAGTAGGAGCTATTGACCTTGTAGGTGAAGAACGCAAAGCAATGCCCATTTCACTTAATGTCAAATGGTTTGAATTCCGTGAAAGAAAGTTTTATGACGGCACTTTTGATTTGCATCAAATTCCTTTTGATAAAATTATTTCCGACGGATTCATTAACCCGGAGAATGGTGAAATTGCACATTATGATTTCATTATTGTTGGCTTGGCTCCTGGCGGTGGAGTTAGTATTTGGCTCGAAGGTAAAGGGATTTCCGTTGAAGTCGGACATTTCTACGCAGGTACATGTGAAGTAGATTTGAAACATTATTTGGGTCAATATTTGAATTTGGAAGATTATGTGAGAGAAACATTGGAAGGTGCATTTACAAATTCCGAAATCTCCCGAAAACTAACCCCACAGGAAATCCAAAAATGGAGCGTCCAATTCAGAGAATTATATGAATACCGTCCGATAATAGTCACTACCGCAACTGAAGCCGTACTGGATGTGAAATACTTCAACGGTGCTAAATCTTATGATGGTCATGCTATGATAATCAAGCCATTGTCCAAACTAGCTTTGCCTTTAAAATGGTCATTTAATGTTGGAATCGGTGATGCTCAAAGAGCTTACGAAATTACTTTTGATGAGCAGGAAATTTTCGCAGCCGCCCAGAAGATTAGTGATAGCAATACACAGCCGTTTGATATTCAGGTGGAAGTGGTGACGGCTACTCATGATATTTCCGTCTTTCTGAAAAATAAACAGCAGTTTATTGAGTTGAAGAAGTGTGTTTTTAATAAGTATTTGAAGGACTAGAGCAAATTTGACTGCATGATGAAATTTGCTTTTTTAGTCGCTTTGATGGTGTCCCTTGTCCATACGAAAGGATGTAGTGATGTCGAAACGGCGCACGAATGGTATCCAACCGCTGCGGCTCCCGCTTTATATCCCGTTGAAATTATTAGTGGGAAATTCATTTTAGCCGATAGCAGTATAATAGGAATGCCCATTCTGAGTTATTTATCTGACAATTGGGGCAAGGTTGGGGCAATAGATTTGGTGGGTGAAGAACGAAAGGCAATACCGTTCACACTTAATATTAAATGGTTGGAGTTCCGTGAACGGGCATTCTACGAGGGTAATTTTGATTTGCATCAAATTCCTTTTGATAAAATTATTTCCGACGGATTTATTAACCCAGAGAATGGTGAAATTGCACATTACGACTACTTTATTGCAGGTTTGGCTCCCGGGGGTGGCGTTAGTCTTTGGCTCGAAGGACACGGAGTTTCCATAGAAGTCGGGCATTTTTATGCCAAGAAAGTTGAAATCGATTTGAAGGATTTTTTAGGTTCTTCTCCAAACTTGGAAACTTACATTAAAGATGCACTTGCCGGCAAATTTTCCGATTCCGAAATCTCCCGAAAACTAACCCCACAGGAAATCCAAAAATGGAGCGTCCAGTTCCGAGAATTATATGAATATAGGCCGATTATAGTCACTACCGCAACTGAAGCGGTGTTGGATGTGAAATACTTCAACGGTGCTAAAAGTTATGATGGTCATGCTATGACTTTAAAGCCGATATCCAAACAAGCTTTGCCTTTAAAATGGTCGTTCAACGTAGGAACAGGCGATGCTCAAAGAGCTTATGAAGTCACTTTTGATGAGCAGGGAATTTTCGCAGCCGCCAACAAGATTAGTGATAACAATACGCAGCCATTTGACATTCAGATAGAAGTGGTGACGGCAACTCATGATATTTCCGTCTTTCTGAAAAATAAGCAGCAGTTTATTGAGTTGAAGAAATGTGTTTTTAATAAGTATTTGAAGGATTAGAAGGGGAATTCTTGACTAGATGAAGGCCCTAAGAAATACAGCAGCCCCTTACAGCGCCTTCCCCAATAATCTGTGGTAACATCTTCTCATTATTTGGAATAAAAATTATTAGAAAGATAATCTGTAGCAAACCTCATTAGCGAATTCTCATTCGCCACAGTCGGTGCCGCAGGGGTATTTTTTTATAATCTATTTCACGGGAATAAAAATGAAGAAAAGTTGAAGCTTGGAAAGTTTGTTTTACATCTACTTCACAAATCCCAAAACCTTCTCCCGCCCATCCCAAGAAACCCGCAAATAATATTGGCCACTTGCAAGATTATCAATCGGAAAGGAAACATCGCTACCTATTCTAATGCTTTTTTGAACCACCACTCTGCCTAAGTTATCAAGAATTAAAATAGAAGGTGCAAATTTAGGCATTACCCCAAACTTGAGGTGTATTTCGTTGCGCTGCACAGGATTCGGATAAAGCGACACCAAGTGTTCC
>JBDTKK010000164.1:0-6189 GCA_039935335.1 Chitinophagaceae bacterium | reverse complement strand
ATAATGCCGCCGGGCGTGTCTATCCCAGCATTTTCGCTGACGTAGCGCAGCAGCTCATCGCGGGTAATGGCACCCAAGTATTTGAGGCCACTATCCAGAACAGGCACAATATTGAGATGTTGTTCGTTGGCCAGTTTTAAGGCATCAAAAGGGTGGCCGGTGCCGGAAACTGCAGGCTTGTAATTCGCAAAATCGGCACTGCTTAAAGCACGTTCGGGCGTGTCCCAATCCAGCAATGCCGTTTCTTGAATTAGCCCAAGATATTCGTCGTTTTGCACCATGGGCAACTGACTGAGATGCGACTCTTCCATAAGCAGAAGTGCCCTATTTCCCGAGTCCGTTGGCAGCAGCGTGGGGATGGCTAAAGAGATAAGTTGTTCGGTCAGCATAATGGGGCGTTTTCTTTTTCTTTTTAAAGGGTACAAAATGCGCTCCAAGAATAGGCAAATCAACAGAACAAATTGCCAATTGATGTGGCTATGATAAGCGCTTATCCTGCTTGTCGCGAAAGGAATTCGCCTAAAATTTTATTGAACTCAACAGGTACTTCCATCATTGGAGCATGGCCACATTTGTCTATCCAATGCAGTTCGCTTTGTGGTAATAAAGCATTGAATTCTTCTGCTACCATGGGTGGTGTAATGGTATCATTTTTTCCCCAAATCAAACAAGCCGGCACCTGAATGTCTTTCAATTCATCGCCCAGATTATGCCGGATAGCACTTTTTGCAAGGGAGATAATTTTTATGGCTTTCATGCGGTTGTTTACTATGTCAAAGACCTCGTCGACGAGCTGTTTGGTCGCAACATTTGGGTCATAAAAAGTGAGTTCGGTTTTCTTGCGAATGAATTCTCTGTCGCCGCGTTTGGGGTAAGTTTCGCCCATGCCGTTTTCAAATAAACCTGAAGAGCCTGTAAGGATAATGGACTTTACTTTTTGTTGATTTTTTAGCGTGTACACCAAGCCCACATGGCCTCCCAGCGAATTGCCAAGGAGGTGAAAGTTGTCCAACTTACGCGCATCTACAAATTTGGTAACGTGCCGCGCCAATCCCGAAACCGTCGTGTCCAGCAATGAAAGCTCAAATAAAGGAAGCAAGGGAATAATCACCCGATGCGTCGCCTTGAAATGCTCTATCAAATCCTTAAAATTGCTCAATGCGCCAAACAATCCATGGAGTAGAATGAGTGTCTCGCCTTCGCCCTCTTCTACGTACTTGAATTTGCCCTGTTGCTTTATTTCGTATTCCATTGAAGTGGAGATAATGATATGCTGGTGAATGCGGCTAAAATACGGCAAGTGATGCAGATGGCTCAAAATTGTTGGCTTTTACCAATGCTTTCGCGTCAATTATTACCGATTTAGAAAACCCTATTTTCTAAAAAAATTGTAAGCTGCCTAGAAGCATCTTTTTGGCGATACAGTAGTCCGATATTCGCCTATGCTTCAAACCGATTTCTTGGTCATTGGCTCCGGTATTGCGGGGCTCACGTTTGCCCTCAAGACAGCCAAACGTTTCCCGGATAAGACAATAACTATCCTCACCAAAGCGGCTACCGATGAAAGCAATACAAAGTACGCCCAGGGCGGCATTGCGGTGGTGAACGACCCTACGCACGACTCCTTTGAAAAGCATATAGACGATACCCTTATTGCCGGTGATGGGCTTTGTGATGAAGACATCGTGCGCATGGTGGTAGAAGAAGGCCCTCGGCGGGTAGAAGAGATGATTGCTTGGGGCACAGACTTCGACAAAGACGAAAGCGGAGAGTACATGCGCGGGCGCGAAGGCGGCCATTCGGAGTTTCGAATCTTACACCACAAAGACATCACTGGCTACGAAATAGAACGCGCTTTGGTGGAAGAAACGAAGCGATATACCAATATCGTTATCCACAATCATTGGTTTGTTGTTGACTTGCTTACGCAGCATCATCTTGGCTATCTCATCACCAAAGTAACGCCGGATACCCAGTGTTTTGGCGTGTATGCGCTCAATCTTCAAACCTTCGCCATCGAAAAGATTTTGGCCTGCGTAACGCTCATGGCATCCGGTGGTACAGGTCAAGTTTATCGCAGCACCACCAATCCTAAAATAGCAACCGGGGATGGTATAGCGATGACCTATCGGGCAAAGGCGCGTATCGAAAACATGGAGTTCATCCAATTCCATCCTACAGCACTTTATGAAGTTGGTGTGTCGCCTTCTTTTCTCATTACAGAGGCTGTGCGCGGCGATGGTGGTATTCTTCGAGATAAAAATGGTGTGGCTTTCATGCCCAATTATGATGACCGCATGGATCTTGCTCCCCGCGATATTGTTGCCCGTGCCATTGATAGTGAAATGAAGAAGGGCGGTACGGAAAATGTCTATCTCGATTGCAGGCACATGGACATGGAAAAGTTCCGCAAGCACTTCCCGAATATTTATGAAAAATGCCTTAGCATCGGTATTGACGTTGCCGAAAAAATGATACCTGTGGCACCGGCTGCACACTACTGCTGTGGCGGGATACAAGTAAATGAATGGGGGCGTTCGAGCATTAAGAATTTGTATGCCTGCGGCGAATGTTCATCCACTGGTTTGCACGGTGCCAATCGTCTTGCTTCTAACTCCTTACTGGAAGCTTTGGTGTTTGCACATCGCTGTGCAGAAGATGCAGCAAAAGCGGTTTTGGAATCTTCTATTTGCACCCAAATTCCCGACTGGAATGCCTCTGGGACGAGCACACCAAAGGAGATGATTTTAATTACTCAAAGTCTCAAAGAATTGCAAGCCATCATGAGCGATTACGTGGGCATTGTACGCAATGATGTGCGCCTTGCACGCGCCATGCGCCGTATAGATTTAATTCACGAAGAAACAGAGGCACTGTATCGGTCTGCAACTATTTCCCCGCAATTGATGGAGTTGAGAAACTTGATTACAATTGGGTACCTAATCGTGAAAGGTGCGAGCTTCCGGAAGGAAAGTCGAGGTCTGCATTTTACTACTGATTATCCCGAAAAAATGGAACGGAAACAGGATATCGTACTGTAGCAAACCCGATGACTATTTTGGTAGAGATTTAGGCCTACTACGGCTTTTGCTTACATTCCGTCGTCCTCAAAAATATTAGTAACGCCTTCAAACTTTCGGGTTTTTACATCATAGGTATCGTCCTGACTTAGCAGGTGGACAATAAGGTTCTCTACGCCAATTGGAGCACCAAAAGGAATGTCTGCAATGTTGTTGTAGTCGATGTATTTCCCGTCGATAATAGTGACGCAGCCGGAGCCGATTACTGTAAACTTGTGGCCATCTTTCACAATCATGCCCGTGTCTTCGCCAAGGCCAATGCCAATTGCGCCTGGCTGCGCGGCTACTGCTTGTGCCAAGCGATTAAACCGCCCGCGTTTATCAAAATGAGTATCGATAATAACACCTTGCAAAAGTCCTAAGCCTGTTGTGATTTTTATCTCGCCTTTAAGGTGTGCTGTCGCAGCCGAGCCTTCATAAATCATCGTGTTACTCATGGCCATCGCTCCGGCACTAGTACCTGCTATCACGAAGGTTTCTTTTTCGTAGCGCTCGCGCAAAATTTCTAAGAAAGTAGTACCACCAAAAATGCTCGAAAGTCGCAATTGATTGCCGCCGGAAAGCATCACACAATCGCAGTTCTTCAACCTTTGTAAATAATCTGGATTGGCGGCATCTTCCCGATTTCGAATGCGAATATGCCCAACATTTGTGCAGCCCAATTTGCGAAAAGCTTCCTGATAATTGACGGCTACTTCGTCGGGTATTTGCGAAGCGGTTGTCACCACTTCTACCACCGGGTCTTTTTTCTCGACAACCAAATCGATGATGTGATGGAGAATGCCTAATTCAAAAAAGTTGAGCCTATTCCGTTCGATAATACCACGCTCCAAGTCCGTTCCTTTGTCTTCCGCGCCACCGATGGCTACAAGAATACCTTTTGGATTCACCACTATGCTGAATAATTTATTGAAGACGTGAAGTTAAATGTTTAGATTCTTTGTGTTTTCTCCCTGGGGAAAACACGCTATAATTTTTGCCTATTAAGCGATACGCTGTGGATTAACGTGTTCTTCAAGCGATGAAAGCCACACCATTCCGGGTTGTTTTCCGGGTTCAATTGTGCCTATTCTTTCATCAAGATTCAAGGCAAAAGCTCCATTATAACAAGCCCATTTTATGAGTATTTCCCATTCTAGTTCAGGAAAAGATTTCTTCAAAATCTGCAATTCTGCAAACACCGAAAGTTGATGATTGGAGGCCAAGCTGTCCGTACCGATACAAATATTTTCGGTCGTCGATGCAAGCATCATCACATCTGGAAGCGCGTTTTCAATATAGAGATTGGCACCAGGACAAAGACACCAAAAGGCTTTATTGGCGTGGCTTTCCGCAAACTGAATATCTTCTTTACTCGAAAAAGTATTGTGTACAAATATGATTGAATGCCCCTCACCAAGCCAGGGCAAATATGTTTGTATGGAGGTTTTTCCGCTAGGCGAAAAAAACGAATCATCGATGTCAAAACCTTTCAACAAAGCAAGAACGGCTCCTGTCTTTCTTTGATAAAATTCATTTTCGGCTGCGCATTCCTGATTATGGATGGAAAGCAGTAATTCCGGCCTAGAATTTCCAATGAGCTTAAACAAGGTTTCGGAAACGGAATAGGGTGCATGTGGCGCGATGGATGCACTTAGGGAATGCTGAACTTTGACTTGGGCATTGAACGCAAATAACACTTCCTGAGAATACTGCAATCGGCTACTAGCACCACTTTCCGTAAAACCAATACATTCTACAAAGCTGTGGATATGCACTTTGTCATCACTCCGAATATCTAGTGTGTCGGTAGTGTTAGCAATATCTCCAACGGCTACAATACCACAATCGAGCATTTGTTCCAACGCGGCAAAGCGGGCTTCTTTTTTCCGCTCTTCTGTGGCCTGAAATCTATGTCCGGTTACGCTCTGTAAAAATGGAATCAAGCCTGTATGTTCCGGTACAAGGCCGCGTAAATGCGAGAGCTCAATATGGCAATGTGCATTTACAAAACCTGGTGTAAGGATTCCGCTGTAATGCTTTGCAGGCAAGTCTTTCGCCGAGGCGTGAATAGCAACAATGGTCCCGGCTTCGTCAATTTCTATCGCAGAACCTTCAGGGAGAAAATTCTTCCCATTATGGATTTTATCGGCAGTAAAAAAACTCGTCGACACGCTTCTTAAAATCAAATAAAATTAAACAGAGGGGTTTGATCTTTAGTTCTTAAAATGCTTGAGGTTGATGACTTCTTTCTCTGTCAAAAAGCGCCAACTACCACGGCTTACATTCTTCTTGGTAAGGCCCGCATACACCACGCGATCGAGCTTCACCACATCATATCCCAGCGATTCAAAAATGCGCCGCACAATACGATTACGCCCGCTGTGAATCTCCAAGCCTAGTTCATTTTTATGCTCCAAATAGGCCAATCTATCTACTCTTGCGGGGCCATCTTCCAAGGTCACGCCTTCTATTATTTGCTCAAAGTCGTGCTTTGTAATGTCCTTATCCAAGGTTACCTGGTAAATCTTTTTGCTCTCAAATTTGGGATGAGAAAGCTTTTGCGCCAGATCACCATCATTGGTCATTAGTAAAATCCCCGTTGTGTTTCTGTCTAGCCTCCCAATAGGATATAATCGGTCGTCAGTAGCACCTTTCACTAGCTCCATCACGGTACGTCGGCCACGGTCATCTTCGGTTGTCGTCAGGAAGTCTTTGGGTTTGTTGAGCAGGACATACACGAAGTTCCTTTGTGGCGTTAGCTTAATACCTTTCATGCTTATCTGGTCGGTTTCGTTCACTCGGTATCCAGGTTCTTTCAACACCTCTCCATTCACCATCACTTTGCCGTCTTTGATGAGCACTGCTGCGTCCCGCCGACTGCAAACGCCGCTGTGGGCAACGTATTTATTGAGCGTCATAGGCCCCTCTTTTACTTCGGTATTCCACTTCCCTGGCTTAGCGGCATCGCTGAATTCCGAGAATTCGGTACCCTCAAAATCTGTCTTTTTTTCGGGTAGAAATTTTCCACCCTTGCGGTCATCTTTCTGAAAACTTCTTGGTCTATCTCCGTCCTTTTTATAGGGAGCTTTTCCACCAAATCCACCTTCTCTTTTCCCTTCAAATCCAC
>JBDTKK010000163.1:0-3841 GCA_039935335.1 Chitinophagaceae bacterium | reverse complement strand
ACGTGGCGGTGAAGCTTCTTGATGTGTTGGAGCAATTTCATCCGTTGATTTAGTCTCAAAAGAAATCCAGCTACCATAATGTCGCCCCTCCGGGGCTGTGTTATTGTTGCAACAATCTTGAAAATTCGATTTGACCGATTGCCGATTCGTAGCGCTAAAAGAAGGGAAGAATCTTTAACACCAATCTTTTTCTTTCCCAACCATCTTGAAAATCCTAGAATTTTGACAATTCAATTTGACCGATTGCCGATTCGTAGCGCTAAAAGAAGGGAAGAATCTTTAACACCAATCTTTTTCTTTCCCAACCATCTTGAAAATCCTAAAATCTTGACAATCCTGATTCAGACAATGGAAATTCCGCCCTTCGGGCTACCTATCCAAGGTTTTTGATGTTGTTGCTACCAAACCTGCGCCCCTACGGGGCTATACCGAATCCCAGACCCACACTACTTTTTCTGAATCACGGATTCAAAGGATTAATAGATTCCACAGAAGCCTATGGCGAAATTGTATGTTGAAACCTTTTTAAGACGTTTTGATTTTCATTTTCTTTTGGCGGCATTGTGCTGTTTGATAAGTTGCTTCACATAGTTCCTTGAATGGATTAACGCGCTCTTGTGGGTGGTTTTTGAGTGTGGCACTTCAATTGCATTGGCATAGTCAAACAAAACAACGCCTCATGAAAAAGATTGCATTGCTTGCCGGATTGGCCATGAGCCTTTTCGTAAGCTTCAACAGCAGCGCACAGGTACACATCAATGTACAGTTAGGTACTCCCGTTGTGCAGGAGCCATGGTATGCCAACGACAACAGCTATTATTATATGCCTGAGCAAGGCGTGTACTATAATGTTAGACGCAAGGTGTATGTGTTTCCTGAAAATGGAAGGTGGCTTTATGCTACCAGACTTCCAGCCCGTTACGGCACCAACTACAGCTACAGAAACAGTCACTACGTTCGTGTAAATGATCGTAAGCCTTTTGATCGTGACGATGATTATCGCCAGCGTTATCACGGTAACAATAATCACGGCAATGGCGACCACGACCATGGTAACCGGCATAGGCATGGTGAAAATAATGGACACGATAACAACCATGGACACGATAACAATCATGGACATGATGGAGGCGACCATCACAACTAAGTGCAACCTTAAAAGGTCAAAGAGGCCGTCTCAAATCTGGGGCGGCTTTTTTCGGACTATAGGGTCAAAAAGGATGCTTAAAATCGGCTAGGATATAATACAGACAAATGTTTGAGAAAGGATTCTCCCGCCGTTGCACAGCCTCTGACCCGCCACGAATTTATAGAAGGAATTTGGCAAGGGCGGGAACAGGAACAACGCTGAATGGACTGTAGCCAAAGGTTCCAAAATAGCACGACCGCACTTTCTTCGGGGCAGGTGAAAGCTGGAACTTTAGCCAATCTTTTATTGCTTTTTATACGCTACGGCGATTAAAGGACTCAAAAGATAGGTTCCGGTCCATCATCTTTCTGTATGCTGGACTTCCAAGATAGTCCAAAAATCAATTAACTTCGCGGCCAGTTTACATATCATTCACGCGACAAAAATGCTCCATCAGCGCACCATAAAATTCCACAATAGAGATAACCCGATTTACGCGGTACTCAAAGAATTGGTGGAGAGCTATTTCAGAGGCCATAAAGGGAACAAAAAGGACAATACATGCAATCATATTCATCTTTTCTATACCAATATCTATAAAAACAATGAAGGCAATACTCTGTTGAGATTCCTTCGTTTTGAACAGCACTCACTAAAGAAACCAGATTATCAATTCCAATCCTTGAAGGCAAGGTTCTTTTACGGAATGGTGACGCTAATGTGGTTTATCGCGAACGTGTTGAAACAAATAATACGCTTTAGTAAGCTGCCTCTTTCTATACGAGCAGCCGACCTCAGCAGAAAAATTAGTGGCAATCGTCCTTTTGATGATTGCGTATTTCGAGTACATGCTCCTGCCCCTGCCAGAGCCTAAATATTTTCCAGTAATTAAAATGATAACTTCTACAAACGATTTTACAGCATCGATTAAAGATTTTGCGGAAGCATTAAAAAGTCTTTTTCACGAAGAGAATAACATTGATAGCTTCAGTATCGACCGCGGTTTACCTGACGGTATGTTGGATCAAATATTGAGTCATCAGCCATTGGCCGTGGCCGTTCCCAAGGCCTTTGGCGGTCGAGGAAATAATGTCAGGGAAGTACTTACGATGCTAACGGCAACGTCTTACGAATCCTTGCCATTGGCGCTCACTTTTGGCATTAATATCGGTCTATTCGTTGGTCCGGTAGGAAAATATGGCCAGGATGTAGTGAAGAAGCATGTTTTCGATAAGTTTCTTGAGGAAAGGAAAATGGGGGGAATGATGATTACAGAGCCTGATCATGGCAGTGATGCATTGAACATGACGACCAGTTATCAACAGGTTGAAGCGGGTTATCATATAAGTGGTGTCAAGCATTGGCAAGGGCTTACAGGCTTGGCAAAGTATTGGCTTATTGCGGCCAGAAAAGAAATGGGGAACGGAAGATACGCCCGGGATATCGATTTCTTTGTTTGCGATCCTTCCAAAGAAAATCAGCAAATCGTAGTGGATGAATATTTCGCCGCATTGGGGCTCTACATGATTCCTTATGGCCGAAACATTGTTGATGTGACCGTGCCTGCCTATCAGAAATTAATACCAGAAACCACTGGAATTAATATGATGTTGGATATCCTTCATCGCAGCCGGATGCAGTTTCCCGGAATGGCCATGGGCTTTATTAAGCGCATGTTGGATGAAGCCATTGAGCATTGCAGTAATAGGATAATAGGTAAAGTCAGTTTGCTGTCGAAGGATGGGATTGCTTTCCAAATTGCAAAGATGCAATCTTCCTACACTATCTGCTCTGCCATGTGCTTGCGATCAAGCATGATAAGTGGTGTGGAAAATAATTTAGCTACACAAGGGCTTGAGGCAAATAGTATCAAAGCGCTGATAACAGATCTCATGCAAGAGGCTGCCCAGGCTTTGGTGCAGGTTTCCGGTGCAAAAGGGTATAAGCTTAGCCATATCGGAGGACGCGGGATTGTAGATAGCAGACCGTTTCAGATATTTGAAGGTTCTAATGAGATGCTCTATTCACAAGTTGCCGAAGCGATAACGCGGCTTATGAAAAAGCAACAAGAGTCAAGTCTTTTCACGTTCTTAAAGGGATTTAAATTAACAGCCGAATCCTGTTCGTTTTTCAAGGCCGAATTAACGGTGAAGTTAAACAGCATATTGCCGCAGCGGAAGCTCTTGGATCTTGGAAAAGTACTGAGCCGGGTGATGTCTATTGGCTATGTAGTTGATCTGGCGGCCAAAGGCTTTCGGAATGATCTGGTAGAGAACTGTATTCATATTGTACGTCAAGAGATTGCCACGTTGATGACTGCCTTTCAGTTTGAGTCTGATGTGCAGATTATAAAAGATTATGAGGCGGATAGCCTTTGGACAAGTTTTGCATAAGAAAACTGTTTGAAACCCATTGGCCATTTTTCCTATACCCTGCACTGGGTCTGGGTTTTATTAAATGGTAAATCGGTTGCGCTGGGCTAGTATTAAATGGGGGACGTAGCTTGAATTAGGAATAACCCAGAAGACTGATACGTAATCACAGAGAATGAGCTAAGGGTGTAAAGTTATTTTAGGGCGGGACAGGGTAAGTCCCCGTTGTGCTTAGACCCCGTCTAAGCACGCCCGGTCGGCAATCCCCAGATTGCCCTAATTCTCCCTCACACCGCCCTCTCCTCCTTCAAAAACCCCGCTCGGCGTAGTCTCCGACTAC
>JBDTKK010000162.1:0-23700 GCA_039935335.1 Chitinophagaceae bacterium | reverse complement strand
GTGAAGCCGCGTTTATTGTCCATAGCTATCTCAGTGTCTTTGCCAAGATGATGGCTTATTCGGTGGTACGGCCGGAAGACGATTTCATTGACGATAAGGAAATGCTTGGCATCCTCGATGGCTCAATATTCAACGATCACAACATCCGCAATTTTGTCGACAACGATTTCTTTCATTGGGTGAAAAGTGATCGCAATTTTGGGCAGTTAAAAAAAGCTTTTCGCATCATTGCACAGGAAATTTCCACCTTCGATTTTGAGGACGTAGCCGAGGATATTCTCAAAGGTGTTTATCAGGAATTGATAGACATGGATACCCGCCATGCTTTGGGCGAATACTACACTCCAGACTGGCTCTGCGAGCGGGTTGTGGCGGAATACGATTTTGCGCTCAGCAGCAAAATTCTTGACCCTTCATGTGGCTCCGGTTCTTTTCTTCGTGCCGCTGTGCATCGCCTCAAAGCCTTGCATCCCAAGATCACTATTGAGCAATTGTGCAATGCGGTTTACGGTATAGACATTCACCCGCTGAGTGTGCAGATTGCCAAGACTACGATGCTTATCGCTTTGGGGAAAGGCATCAGGCATGAGAAAAAGCCCATTCACATCAACATTATTCTTGCCAATACTTTGCTTGCGCCGGAAGGCGTGGGAACGCTTTATGGCAGCGACTTCACGATGACGATAGACAGGCGCAAGTTGAAAGTACATACCTCAGTGCTTAATGAAGTGCAGCTTTTTGATGAAGCGCTGGAGGTAGCAGATCATCTTGCTGAAGCCACCATGAACGGGCCAAAAGAAACCTTTCTCGGGTTTGAGAAAACCCTGCGTTCGCAGTATCGTAAGCCGGGTCTGGATACGGCCATGGTAGAAAGCTTCTACAATATTTATTCAAGCCTCAGGGAAGTAAAAAAAGATGGCCGCGATAGCATTTGGAAGTTTATTGTCCAGAATCTCTACAAGCCCTATTTCCTTGCCGCTAAGTTTGATTTTATCATTGGTAATCCTCCTTGGTTTACCTACAGTTCTATAAAGAATGAGGAGTATCAGGATACGCTAAACCAGATAGCGACGGCTTACAAGGTTAAGCCAACACGGGTTGCGAATTTCCCGCATCTCGAAATCGCCGCTATTTTCCTGGCTTATTGTTCTTCCTACTTTTTAAAGGCAGGCGGACGACTTGCATTTGTATTGCCCCGTTCATTTTTTAGTGCCGACCATCATGAGAACACGCGGAACGGCACTGCTCAAGGGTTTCGGCTGACGAGCATCTGGGATCTTGATGGCGTGACACCGCTATTCAATGTACCAAGCTGTGTATTGTTTGCTGAAAAGGCAGAGAACCGGCGCGAAATACTAGGCACTGGGTTGGCCGGAAAAACTTTCAGTGGTAGGCTGCCTGCGCATAATGCAACACTGGTGGAAGTGGCACCAAAACTCAGCGAAGAGGACACGCAGTGGTATGTCAATCGGCAAGGGAAGGCTTCTGCATTCTCTGCAAAAAAGAAAAAAGCACAGACCAAAATCAACGCTTATAAAAGCGAGTTTAAGCAGGGGGCAACCATCGTACCCCGTACTTTTTATTTTGTAGAGTTGATAGATACCGTGCCTGAAGATTGGGAAGACCGAGTGCTATCGCTCCGTACTGCAGAAGCTGTAAAGCCGGATGCCAAAGCACCATGGAAAAGCTTAGCCTTGGAGGGCAGGATGGAGAGTAAATACGTGTTCCGTACTGCGCTTTCCAGAAGTATTCTGCCGTATACACTTTATCAACCTGACCTTGTGGTATTGCCCATCAAAATCGAAACCGATGCGCATGGATTTAGAAAGATTGAGATGCAGACGCCAACTGAAATACGGCGAGAAGGTGGGCTTTATGCTTCCGAGTGGTTTCGGAAAGCAGAGCTTCTTTGGGATGCTCATAAGACTGAGAAAAACGCCAAAATAAGTTCTCGTGAGTACCTTAATTGGCAGAACAAACTGGCTGCACAAAAATTAGATGCTCCCTTCCTGGTACTTTACAACGCTTCGGCAAAAGATGCAAATGCAACTGTTATTCGTCGCGCTGATTTAGACTTAGAATTTATTGTTGAGAGCAAAGGATACGCATTTACAACTGATAACTTGAACGAAGCAACTTATTTATCTGCAATCCTAAATTCAGCAATACCAAATGAAGCAATGAAAGATTTTCAATCACGTGGTCTTTTCGGTGCTCGTGACGTTCATAAGAAAATCCTCGACGTTTATTTCCCACGTTATGATGCGACCAATTCCATTCATCAACAGCTTGCGATGTTGAGTGAGAAAGCACATGAAAAAGCTGCTCAATTCGTGGCCGACAATCCGCCCACCCAAGCTTTGAGTGCGATATTTCTCGGTCGGCTACGCAGCGCAATAAAAAAACATCTTAGTAAGGAACGCGAAGCGATGGATAAGTTGGTCAAGAAGATTGTGGGTTAAAGATTGCCTGCGGGGGAGGCAGGTTTGAGGGCACATTTCCCAATTTCGTTAAAGGATTTGCCAACTTCTTCAACAATAGTGGCAAAAACTTCACGCTATAGTTGCTTTTTTTGAGCGGGAAATCATGTTTTTTTTCCAAGTGGTCTTTTACGGCTTTCGGCTGGTCTTGTACCACTTCGGGCGGTCTTCTACCATTTCTTGGTGGACTTTTACCACTTCGGGGCGGTCTTCTACGAGTTTCAGGTGGTCTTTTATCGCTTCTGGGTGATCTTTTGCCATGTCCCGGCGGTCTTTTACCATTTCCGGGTGGTCTTTTATCACCTCCGGATGGAATGGAGCAATTTTCCGCCTGTATTATGCATTTAGCAAGAAATATCTAAAATATATCTTTGGTTGTTAATCATACAGAAAAGAAATACGGGCTAATAATTTGCATTTTGTAAAAACAAGTTCTATTTTGGGCGCTCACAAACAAAATACAACCTATGGAGAACACTCCCAACGGTGCACCAGCACCAATTGACCATTTAAGTCACGGCAACAGCGATTATCTCACTATCGCTGCCTTTTTGGAAAAGTCACACACAGCGTTAAGTAATGCGCGTCTCCCAGACATTGCCCCACTCATGGAAAATCGAGGCATCGCCAACAGCGAAGTGATGGAAAAGCTTGCAGAAGTTGAAAATCTGCGTGCTCTTAACGAAAAGCAGAAGGCCGAATACGGCGAGCAATATGACGCTACTGAGGACTATAAAAAAGCTAAACGTGCTGCTCATGAAGACTATATGGACTATCTACAGCTAGCACGTATTGCCTTTCAGGGAAACCCTTCCGCCACAACAGCTTTAGGATTGGGTGGCAAGCGGGCTCAAAGCCAAAGCGGCTACGTGAGTCAAGGATTGCTGTTTTACAACAATGCAATGGCCAGCGATACTCACAAAGTAGCGCTGAAAAAGAAGGGAATTTCAGATGATGATTTGAGGGCTGGCCAACAAGCGTTCAGAAACCTCCAAATGCTTACGGCCGCGCAACAAAAAGAAACTGGCGAAGCACAACAAGCCACCAATGCCCGCGATAAAGCCTATGATACTTTACATGAGTGGATGAGCGACTTTTACAAAACGGCTAAAGTGGCACGGAGAAAGAACCCGCAGATGATGGAGCAGTTGGGGATAAAGGAGAAATAGTAGATAGTAATTGGTATAAAGACAAAAGCCTCGTCTCGGTCTAACGGAGACGGGGCTTTTTTTTGTTGGCTAAAATACATTAGGGAAAATAGGAGGAAAGAATTTCTAAAAGGGAACAATGCTGCAATTTGCATTTCGGGAAAGTGCCTAAGCGAGCTATCTTCTTCTATTGAAGGAAGAACAATTGAAAACTACTTTATTGAGCAGCGGATAGAAAACGCAAAGGAACTTCTTACCTATGGTGAGATGACGCTCTCTCAGATAGTACTGGAGCTTGAATATAGCAGTACGGCTCATCTTTCCGCCCAGTTCAAAAAGATTACTGGTCATACTCCGTCGACCTTTAAACAGTTAGGTGCAGAGAAACGGAAAGCGCTTGATCAGGTGTAAACCCAAAATTCTGTAAGGTTTTCCAAACGCGATATAACAGCAACCCTTGTGCAGCGTGCCACCTTTGCATTTCACAATTCAATCAACAGAATAATGAAAAAACAAAGCAACATGAGCGTAAACGCTCAAAGCAATCAGGGCCTCAACTGTCCTTGTGAAATCTGCACTTGCGAAAACTGCCAGTGTGGTAAATCCTGCAACTGTGGAAGCACCTGCAATTGCGGTGACACCTGCAACTGCTAAGTCAGAAAAAGAGTCGCGCCCTCGTGGAGCGGCTCTTCTCCTTATCATACTTCAATCAGGCACCACAGAATTCATAACCAACATAAATAAACACTTTGAGCAATCAAAGCAACGCAATAGTTAATCATTTTGAGCGTACCGAATTTGAATGGGACGTAGCGCCTACTTTTTAGTCCAATACAACTTCATATTTGTCCTACCATTCAGTTCCAGCTCACAAATACTTTTGCAAGCGGAAAAGATGATAATAGAAGTAAATCTTGCAACTGAGCAGAAATGAGGTGGTATTTTTTACCAAATGATAATTTCTGGGTTTGCACCGGACAATAGTTTTGCCACCGAACAAAAAACAAATAGGTAGGCTATTATCCAGAATTTCTCTAAGAAAAAGTTTCCGGACATGCCTTAAAGCGATTAAAATAAAACCAAAATCAAAACATACCAAACCAAATCACCAATCTAATGAAGACATTGTTATCCACACTCTTGCTGCTGAGTTGCTATATAGCAGCTTTTGCCCAGTCCAGAATCACCGTCAGCGGCTACATCCGTGATGGGAAAACAGGTGAGGCCCTGATTTCGGCCTCCATTGCGGTACGGGAACAAGCCGGAATCGGTACCGTAAGTAATGAATACGGCTTTTACTCCCTAACGCTTGAAAAAGGTAGCCATACTTTAGTTGTAAGCTTCACAGGCTATGAACCTACCTCGATAAGCACAGAGAGCGGCGAAGCAAGGACCAAGGATATTTTGCTCTATCCGTCAAATGCACTTCAGGAAGTAACGGTGAGAGCACGCGCAAAAAACTATAATATCACTAGGGCGCAGATGGGCGTTGAGAAGTTGACTACCGCAGAAATAAAAGCAATCCCCGTGCTCTTTGGCGAAAAGGACATCCTGAAGGCATTGCAGTTATTGCCGGGGGTGAAAGCTGCGGGCGATGGAAACAGCGGCTTCTATGTTCGCGGAGGTGGAGCTGATCAAAATCTGGTATTACTGGACGAAGCAATCGTTTATAATCCTTCGCACCTCCTTGGTTTCTTCAGTACGTTTAATTCGGATGCTATAAAAGATGTCACCCTATACAAATGCGCCATGCCCGCTCAATATGGCGGAAGATTGTCTTCTGTTGAAGATATAAGGATGAATGATGGCAATAAGAAGAACTACGGGGTGAGTGGCGGCATCGGCCTTATATCATCTCGGCTAAATGTTGAAGGACCGCTCGGGTCTGAGAAAGGTTCTTTCCTTGTTACAGGCCGCCGCACCTATGCAGATGCGGTAGCAAAGTTGTGGCCTACTAAGAATGTTAGCGATGCAACACTCTATTTCTACGACTTTAATCTTAAAGCGAACTATAAGTTGAGCGAGAAAGACAGGATATATCTCTCCGGCTATTTCGGCAAAGACAAGCTTGGATTTAAAAATGACTTTGGGCTTGATTGGTCAAACACTACGGCCACGCTTCGCTGGAACCATTTGATTAGCAATAAACTATTCTCTAATGCTTCCTTTATCTATTCTGACTACAACTACAACATTAATATTGCTACCGGCGGCGCAGATTTTGGCATCAAGTCAGAGATCCGGGATTGGAATCTAAAAGAAGAACTTTCGCTTTATTCCTCACCGCGCACTTCTTACCATTTTGGACTCAATGCCATTCACCACACGATCACTCCAGGTGTAATATCCAATGTTAGTACAGGTTATGTCCTCGCGTTTCAGGAGCGCCGCTCCCTTGAAGGAGCTGTCTATTTCAGCGGCAATCTTAAAGCAAGTGCTAAACTCAACATTGACTATGGAGTACGGGTAAGTTCTTATGCAGCACTGGGAGCGGGCAACTATTATAATCTTGACGCAAACCATAATATAGCGGATACCATGAGTTATTCGAACGGTCAGATTGCCAAATCATATGTGGTGCCTGAGCCGAGGTTGTCTATTAGCTATCTCCTAACGCCTACATCTTCTATTAAAGGATCCTATGCGCGTAATGCTCAGTATCTACACTTGATCTCCAATAGTACATCATCAAGTCCCACAGACAAATGGATACCCTCTAACAACATTATTAAGCCAGGAATTTCAGACCAAGTGTCCCTAGGATATTATCAGAATTTCACGGATGGTAAATACGAGTTTAGTGCGGAGACCTACTACAAAACTTCGCAAAATGAAGTGGATTATAAAGATGGCGCTGATGTCTTTACAAATGATGCCATAGAAACCCAATTATTGTTTGGTAAAGGCAGGGCTTATGGACTCGAACTATTGATGAAGAAAAAGACTGGAAGGCTGACCGGCTGGGTGGGCTACACTTTAAGTAAATCGGAACTCCAAATCGATGGAATAAATCACAACAATTGGTATTCAGCGCGGCAGGATCGCACACACGACATCTCCGTGGTTGGGATTTACCAGCTAACGAAGAAATGGAATGTAAGCAGCACTTTTGTGTATTCAACAGGAAATGCAGTTTCCTTCCCATCGGGAAAATACAATGCGGCTGGCAATACTGTGTTTTACTATACAGAAAGAAATGGCTACCGGGTGCCCGCCTATCACAGGTTAGACCTTGCTGCTACAAAAGAATTGGCACACCGCAAACATTTCTCGTCTGAGCTTTCCATTGGTATTTATAATGCTTATGGTCATGAGAATCCCTACACAATTAGTTTCAGGCAAAATGCCGATAATCCGGAAAGGACTGAAGCTGTTCAAACCACTCTTTTCAAAATCGTACCCTCTATTTCTTACAACTTTAAATTCTAATAACCATGAAAAAACTTTTAACCATTATCTCCGGCTTTAGCCTTTTCAGCTTAGCCTCTTGCACCAAAGTGATAGATGTAAATCTTAATAGCAGTAATCCACAGTATGTTGTGGAAGGCAGCGTCACGAATGCTGGCAGTTCACAAACCGTGCATATTACCAGGTCTGTCAATTATAACGAGGAGAATACCTTTCCTGCGGTCACAAACGCAATCGTTATTATCAGCGACGGAAATACAGACCCTGACACACTGACCCAACGCACGCCCGGTTACTACCAGACGGAAAAGCTTCCCGGCATACCTGGGCACACTTATGCACTGCGGATAATCGTGGATGGCCAGGAACTTTCAGCTTCATCTATTATGCCGCTGCCGGTGCCTTTTGATAGCTTGGGTTTGTTGACTGAATCGACGTTTGGAAAGGAAATACGAACGCCCGTTATTGCTTTTAATGACCCAGCAAGTATTCACAATTATTACAATTTCATAGTCTATAAAAATGACAGGAGGTCAAAAACCTTGTACCTTGATTTCGACGTTGTTAAGAATGGCGTGCCAGTTGTGGAGTTCCTAAGGGATTATGACAGCACATATAATATTGGCGATAAGTTGAGCGTGGAGATGCAATGTATTCCGCAGGATGTCTATGACTATTACGCGAGCCTTCAGCAAACAATAGCACAAAGCAGTGCAACGCCGGCCAACCCTATCAGCAATATCAGAGGGACGAATGTCCTCGGTTACTTCAGCGCACATACTACGCAACTACGAAGCCTTATTGCGCGATAAATAGTTTCACTATTAGTTAGGTTTCTTTAATAGTCAATAAAATACAACAACGAAGATGAAAGCAACAACCAAAATGAGAGCCATTATTTATAAGAAGTATGGCGGACCCGAGGTTCTGGAACTCGGACAAGTGGACATTCCAATGCCTAAGGACAAAGAAATACTAATACGGATATTTGCCACGGCTGCAAATTCAGGCGATATACGTATTCGCAGCGCCGATCCATGGGCTGTTAGGTTATTTTTTGGGCTTACAAAGCCTAAGAATCCAATCCTCGGCAGCGTCCTTTCTGGTGAAATCGTGGCACTTGGGAAAGCCGTCACTCTATTTAAAGTCGGTGACAAGGTATTCGGCAGCACCGGAATGAGATTCGGCAGCTATGCAGAATATATCTGTCTGCCTGAGAATGGAATATTATCCATTAAGCCCGATAATATCAGTCATGAAGAGGCTGGTACCGTGCCCTTTGGCGGGACAACTGCATTGCATTTTGTAAGAAAAGCAAAAATAAGCACAAATCAAAAAGTGCTGATTTATGGAGCATCGGGCGCAGTCGGAACAGCAGCTATTCAGCTCGCTAAAAATTTAGGTGCAGAAGTGACAGCGGTCTGTAGCACATCCAATATGGAGCTGGTAAAATCTCTTGGCGCAGACAAAGTGATTGATTATACCAAGGAAGACTTCCGCAAAAATGGTGAAACATATGACGTGATTTACGAAACAGTAAACAAGCTCTCTTATGCTGAGAGCGTCAAGTCGCTGACAAAACAAGGAACATTGATTTTGGGGGCTTCTGGGCTTTCACATATGCTCAAAGGAGCCTGGACAACCATGGTTAGCAGGAGAAAAGTGATTACGGGAGTCATAAGTCAAAAAGCTGAGGACATGATTTTTCTCAAAGACCTGATTGAGCGAGGAGTCTATAAATCCATTATTGACAAAGCTTATCCCCTTGAGCAAATGGCTGCTGCCCACCAATACGTCGAGTTCGGGCACAAAAGAGGGAATGTGGCCATAATTGTTGCCGCATAGGTTGTTAATAATAGCGCAGTCACAATCGTAAGTGATAAAAGCGGTGTGATAGTGCAAGAAATTAATGCAAATGAACAACGAGCAGGTATTAAGAGCATTTATGCAAAAAGTCTGGAATGAAAAGGACTTTAATAGCATCCCGGATTTTGTGGCATCAGCTTACAGAATTTTTCTGGACAATGCTGACCCATGGGAAGGAAAGACGCTAACACACGACGACTTTAAAGCAAGAATGAACTACTCATTTCACGCTTTCCCAGACATGTATTTTGAAATAAAAGCCGCAATTTATGACGGGAATCAGGTGGCTATTACTTGGATTATGACAGGGACTAACATCGGTAGTATTGGCGAGTTTCCGCCGACATACAAAACGATCAGAACCACCGGCATGACCATCTATCATTTTAAAGACGGTAAAATCTGCGGGCATTCGCAAGTGTTCGACAGGGCCGCCGTTATGATGCAACTTGGCTACTTGGAATAGTAAATACAAACATTACCTTCTGGCTTTAATCCGGCTTAATGATTGCTCCGTGATGCCCAGATAGGATGCAACTATTTTATTGGATATGGACAGGACAATATCAGGGCTGTTTGATAGTAATTTCTGGTAACGTTCATAAGCGTCTAGACTTAATAAGCCCTCGACCCTTGAAGCATATATCAGCGCTATATTTTCCAAAGATATCATGTACACTTTCCTGAAATTTGGGCTTGTGTCAACAAGATGATAGAATTTTTCTTTTGTGAAAACCAGTAATTCTGAATCAGCAAGTGCTTCAATGTATTCATGAATGGGAAGATTGTTTAAAAAATTTATTGCCCAGCAATAAGTGTTTTCAAAGGAAATGCTGCGGGTTGATTCCTGATTGTCCTTTTTCACATTATAGACCCGCACGCAGCCGCTGACCACAAAATACAATTCCTTAATTGTAGAACCTTCCTGTTTCAAAATTGTGTTTTTCTTTACTGATTTGAAAAAAATATTCTTGGCAATCAAATCTACTTCCCATGGTTCAAGGTGAACAATAGTTTGTAATCGATTTATGTAATTCAAAAATGCAGGTTCCACGTATGTCTGTTCTTTTTATCATCATTTCTCAATAGCGCCAACTTTCATTGCCATAACAAAAAATCCAATGGTTCATCATACTTCTGGTCAAATGTAATCAATCAAAGCCGCTTCGTTATATCGTCGCTAAACAAACTTTTTGTTTCAATGGGATTTACTGCCGGCATTCTATTAACCTTCATTGCAGCAAAAGCGCCACTCGAAAAGTGTCCTTTCGTTTTCTAATCTAGCCCTTCCTTTCCTATTCCGTCTCCTCGCTATATTTATAATTGACGCTGTTTTCTACGATTGTAGTCAGTAATTCGTCACCTTCTTTTTCTTCTACCAATGTTTCTCGCAAAGCCTCTGCAATATTATCATAGTCGAGCGTAGTAGTGATTCGGAGTCGGTATTTTCAGTGACAATTTTACCTTCGTCATTGATTCCAGCCCTCGTATCACTTTTTTGGAGTCGCCTTTATTGCTAAGAAGTTCAAAAACCCTTTGTAGAAAAAAATCTGTAGTCCCCCTCCGCGTAACAAAGAATGGAACTCTCAGAAAACAAGAAGCTTTCACCATCAAGCTGCAATGTGGGTGGACCAATGTTGCCTAATAAAATCACTGCTAATTGTGCTGGCAGTGACCATCATTCATCATGTACTTGCCTACTTCGTCATCTGTGCCGAGTACCTCAAAGTTCGCCATCATGCCGGCAGCATGGTGTTCAATAATGTGACAATGATACATCCATTGTCCAGGGCGATTATCTGGTATCCAGGCAATTTTGGCCTTTGAGCGTGGCGGAAGATTTAGTGTGTCCTTCCATGCTTTGTAGGCAGGCGCTTTACCATTCATTTCAAGTAACTGAAAGAAAAAGCCATGCAGGTGGAAGGGATGATCCATCCGGCTGGAGTTTGATATTTCCCATACCTGAAGTTCATCAACCCGTACCGGCAGGTCATTCGAATGCAGCTTATCGTTTACCAAAAAATCAAGTCCTCTCTTCAAATTCGGCCCGACCGACAGCTTCACTTTGCGTGTGACTCGCGCATCCTGTGGAGCGATTGGCTCGATTCTTCTGAGCTGATTCGGAACAAACGCAGTTGATTCTTTGGGAGCATCTATACGAACGTGACCGTAAATGCGCTTCTTCGCACGAAGCATCGTAACACGGTTATAGGGAAGCGCTTCAATTTCAAAGTGGTCGCCCGATTTGAATGGCCCCGCAACAATGTCAACCCGCTCGCCAGGAGTAATCAGGATCTCAGTCACCATTCGCGGCTCTTCCAGCAGCCCTCCGGCTGTACCAATAATCTGAAATGGATGCCCGCCGAGCTGCATCCGGAAGTACCGTGCGCTCGCAGAATTTATAAAGCGCCATCTTTCTATTTGACCTGCATGAATTGTAAATGTTGGATTCTCCTTACCGTTAATAAGTGCTGTTTCGCCCTCGCGGCCATCGTGCTTTTCTACAAGTCTTGAAAGAGCCCCTTTAGCCTCAGTGAACTGGTTGGCCTCATTCAGCTTCATATCGTCAATTACATAGACCTTCTCATTGTCAAACTGCGGGTCGGTTTCGTCTTCAATAATCAGTGCACCATACATGCCGCGCTCCATCTGAACCGTTTCGTTTTGATGGGAATGATACCAGAAAGTACCTGCATCGGGAACGATAAACCGATATTCGAATTCTGCTCCCGGTTCAATTGGCTTCTGTACTTCCCCGGTACCATCCATAGATGCCGGAAGTCGGATGCCGTGCCAGTGCACCATCGTAGCTTCCTTAAGATTGTTCTTTATACGGACGATAAGAGTGTCACCCTTCTTTGCACGCAACACAGGGGCGGGCACCTGCTGGTTAAATCCCCATGCTGGAATAACCTTGCCTGGCGCGACTTCCCAGTTGAATTCGCTTGCTTCGAGATGATATACTACTGTGTTGCTTTGATTGCTCATGGTGTTGTTTATTTATGTTGATGATGGTTTCTGTGATAGCTAAATGAATGATGCAAAAGAAAAGAGCCGCTCCACGAGGGCGCGACTCTTTTTCTGGCTTAGCAGTTGCAGGTATCACCGCAATTGCAGGTGCTTCCACAGTTGCAGGATTTACCACACTGGCAGTTTTCGCAAGTGCAGATTTCGCAAGGACAGCTGAGGCGTTGATTGCTTTGAGCGTTTACGCTCATGTTGCTTTGTTTTTTCATTATTCTGTTGATTGAATTGTGAAATGCAAAGGTGGCACGCTACGCAAGGGTTGCTGTTATATCGCGTTTGGAAAACCTTACAGAATTTTGGGTTTATACCTGATCAAGCGCTTTCCGTTTCTCGGCACCTATCTGTCTAAAGTGCGACGGCGTATGACCAGTAATCTTTTTGAACTGGCTGGAAAGATGAGCCGTACTGCTATATTCAAGCTCTAGTGCTATCTGGGAGAGCGTCATCTCGCCATAGGTAAGAAGTTCTTTTGCGTTTTCTATCCGCTGCTCAATAAAGTAGTTTTCGATTGTTCTTCCTTCAATGGAAGAAAAGAGGCCGCTTAAATAGGTGTACTCATGGTGTAGTTTTGAGGAGAGATAATCGGACAGCTTCATTCTGACCTCTCTTTCTGTGACCTGATTGCGGGCTTTTTTTATTACGTGCTGCTTGATGCTTTCCATCATGCCGCTCATCCGATTGTCGATTAATTCGAAGCCAATTTGTTCTAAGTCCTTTTTCAGGCGTTCACGTTGTTCGTCCCCTATTGCATCGGCCATGTGTACTTCGCCGATAAGGATTTGTTCAAATGGGAGATTCGCCTTCCGAAGAATATCTTCAACTGCCATCATGCACCGGCGGCAGACCATGTTCTTTATTAATAGGATATTGGCGGCCATATTGAGGAATCTATTTGCTTCAAATATAGGCGATCTATTTGATTAATGCTGCTAGACTTGTTGCCAACTTCGCCCGGAAGCCACGAGCAGGAGTAGCTTTCCCAGGCTCGGTTGTGAATGGAAAATATGCACTTGCAAAAGCTATCAGTGCGGTAAATTAGCAGTTACGACGGTTACTGCAATTGTGTTTTACACTGCGATTGCGGAGGCTACGGGAATAGCTCCCATTCATGCAAGGTCTCCCTCCAGCTTCCACAGCATTTTTGCGGATAATGGACAAAAAGTTTGGCGAAAATTGCCTGTAACCCTTGCCTGGCTTAGGTTTTCGGGAATGAACTACCCTGAATAAAAAAACGCTTTTCCTTCGGGGCGAAAATTTCAAAGAAAAATGGAATGATTGAGGGCGTTCAGAGCGATAAATGCATTACCTGTGACCCACAATTCAGGGTTGCCGTTCAGTAAACAATCATGAATTGTGAGATCAATACCACCGGCAATTTGAGTTGCGAGATAATTGTTCGGTAAAACCTATTCACCTGCCGTTCGAAACGGTGAAGCCCGAAGTTCAATCTACCGTTTCAGCAATAGCGAATATGCTGATGGATACGACTTGTTTAGGAAGAGATTTTGGTATAATGGCCTTTAAAGACAATATTTCAAAAGTGATACTTTTCAAACAAAATGTACGCAAAGAAACCAATTAGGCCTACTTTTCCAGAATAAAAACAATAGCAAGTCGTTGCATTTAAATACTGGCCATGCTACAAATGCAATTGACGATTATTTTGCCGACTAAAACAACAAATTGAGAATCCCCAATGGGTTATTGGAGAAGCGAAAAAACAGCAACTTTTTTCCCACCTAAATGAAACGTTAAAAAGAGGATGATTTTTTGGGTCATTAAACCTATTTTCCTCTTTTTTTGCCGACGATTTCTCGAAGAATTAAAAATAAATTTGGCAGACTGAACGCTGTTCAGTACATTTGCGCTGTCAATTTGATTTATGGGCATCAGCGAACGCAAAGAGAGAGAGAAAGAGGAAATGAGAAATCTCATTATGAATACTGCATTCGAGATGTTTCTGAAAGAAGGGTATATAGGGACTTCCCTAAGATTAATTGCTAAAAAGATAGAGTATAGCCCAGGGACAATCTATTTGTATTATAAAGATAAGGATGAGCTTTTTTTTGATATCCAGACAAGGTGTTTTCAAAACTTAATAGCCCAGTATGAGAACACTGAAAAATTGGCAGATCCGCTTGAGCGCTTGAAGCAGATTGGCACCATTTACATGGATTATAATTCCCGCAGTCCTCAATGTTTCAATCTGATGTTTATGCTCGACGGGCCTTTGAGCGAGCTAAAAAAGCGTGATAGGTGGGGAAAGTATGGCAATGTTGCAGGGTTTTTTAAATACACGGTCATGGAATGCATAGATAACGGATTAATAAGCTATTCTGATCCGGACGAAGCGTGTCTGGAAATCTGGGCATTGGCTCATGGTTTAACCACCATTTACGTAAAGAAGAGCTATGAAGTAATGGGCTTAACCGAGAGCGATATCAAGAAGTACATGAATTCAAGCTGGAGAAGTTTTATTAACCGGATAATTATATGATTTTTTTGCTCAAAAAATGAACAGTGTTCATTAAATGGCTACTGACCAGTACAATAGTCAACCAATCAATCTTACGAGCCTGAGCTACCAAAAGACTCGGCTTCAAAACAAAAACAATGAAAAGACTAATGCCTTTCATGCTGCTGTTATTATTATCAGCCGCCTGTAAAAAAGTAAAAATCAATCCGGATTTTACGCGGGAGTTAACCATAAACTCACAAGTAAAGAATAAGGATTATCACATAAAAGTGCAACTGCCGGAAGATTACTATTCCAGTACCCAAAAGTATGCAACGATTTATGTGCTGGATGCTTTTAGGAGCACTGTTAAGGACTTTGAATTTGTTTCTAAGACCTGTAAGGATATCGCCGAGAGGCAAAATACCCAAAATGTAATAGTTGTTGGGATAGACTATGGGGATGCTAGGGAAAACGACTATACACCAACGGCAACCGATGGCAACGGCGGTGAGGCGTCCCGCTTCACTGATTTTATTGAGCAGGAGCTACAGCCACGGATAGAGCAGGACTTCAGGGCCGATACGAGTCGGCTGCGGCGTACCATTATCGGCCACTCCTACGGCGGACTATATGGTGGATATGCATTTGTGAAGCGAAATAATGTGTTTGGTAATTATCTATTGCTCAGTCCTTCATTGTGGTACGATCATGAAATCATTTTGCAGTACGAAAAGGCCAACCGGCCAACAATTCAGAACAACCTACAAGTCATCTATCTGGGCGTGGGCGGTGTGGAAAGTTATATGATGCCGCCGATAGCGTCACTCTACCAAACACTTACCAAATATTACCCCAATACAAAGTCATCCTTCGAGATTGTCGCCGGAGAGGGACATATGGCTTCAGTTCATAAGGACATGGAAAAAGCGCTTAACTATTACTTTATAAATAGATAGAAATGTATAGCAGAATCATCACTACACTCCTTGTTGCCTTTATGGGTACGTCCGTCTTTGCTCAGCAAGCCGTAGAGAAATATTCGGAAAAATATCCGTCCAGGAAACTGACGACTGATTTGGGCATTGGCATACCAATATTCCAGACACTAATTCCTGAAAGAGACTGGCTTTTGGGTAGCCAAACGCAATTCAATCTGAATCGAAAATTAAGTATCATTTCCCATACAGGTCTGTTACTTTATGCTTCCACATTCCATGATGCCAAGGATTACCTCAAGACCAATCACAGCTATTCCCTACTGCAGAAGTTCGGAATCGGGACAACGTTTTATACCAAGGGAACGGCTAACGGCTTCTTTTTAATGGGAGGATTTAAGTACTCTTCCGTAAAGAGCACTATGAACAATCCGGATTTTCCCCAACAAACGATGAGTTATAGCTCTCTGATTTCAGACTACGGAGTGTTGTACAATCTTAAGGTCGGAAAGAAGAAGTATTTCTTTTCCGGAAGAGTCTACATTCCACTTAATAATCTGCCTTTGGAACCTTTTGAGAGCTCCACCATTGAGTTGGGGGTTGGAACGAGATTAATTCATTGATTCGCGACTTCGATTGGGTTAGGTGGTAGGTCTTACTTCCGGATGATGCCGTTTTCTCCTACAAGTTACAGTGGCATGAGCCGTAGATTAGAGCCCGAAACAAGCAGTCAAAAAAAGCGAATACTACTGCTCGGTGAGGAAATTTAGGTCTTCTGAAAGTTGCTCTTATTCGGGAGCCGTAATAGTTCTCCGCCGTGGTTCGTGTCCTCACGCATTACTGAACTCCTGTCTTCACGAATCATCGCACTCGTGGCCACAGCAACCTCCGCACTCAACGAAAAGCAGAAAGCAGCATCTGGCGAGCGATTTGAAGAAACCAAAAAGGGAATTTCAGAGAATGATTTAAGCAATGGCCAACAAACCTTCCGAAACCTCCAAATGCTTACCGCCGCACAACAAAAAGAAACTGGCGAAGCGCAACAAGCCACAGTTGCTCGGGATAATGCCTACGATGCTTTACATGAGTGGATGAGCGACTTTTACAAAACAGCGAAAGTGGCGCTGCGCAAGTATCCGCAGATGATGGAGAAGCTGGGGATAAAGGAGAAATAGTAGATAGTTGATGGTAATTAGTATAAAGACAAAAGCCTCGTCTCGGTATAACGGAGACGGGGCTTTTTTGCGGAGGCAAGTCTTTAAAAAGTATTGTGCGGAACATTTGAACTATCCAAGTTCTTGGTTCTGTGATTTCAAAAACAAAAAACCCTTTCCGTTGCTGGAAAGGGCTTTTAGATATTAGGTATAGGGGCGTTACTGCTTCACTATTCTCACGACCGCGCCGCCAGGGAGTCGCAGGCTGTAGATGCCTGAAGGCCAGGTCTGCACGTCGACGGTGCTGACAGTTCCAATGGTGAACTGATAAACTTTCCGTCCTTGCATGTCAAAGATTATTGCTTCATTGCCTATAAGCGATTCATCAGTATTGGTAACGGTGATGGCGTTGCGGGCAGGTACTGGGGAAACCGTAATGCTTCCGCCATCGTTGCTACTTCTGCGTACAGCTACTATATTGCTATACGTCGCTGCCCCGCCCACTTCTATTGCTTTTAGACGATAGTAGGAAACGGGACTAAGAGGAGTATTATCCATAAAACTGTAGGCACTGTTGCTGCCTTTGCCCTCAATCGATGTACTGATGGCATTGAATGCAGATCCGTTGCTGCTACGCTCAACGATAAAACTGCTGCCCTTGCTTTCAAACGCCGTCTGCCAAGCAGTACTGTTGGACTGGCCTACAGCAGATGCAGTGAAAGAAAGGAGCCTTATCGGTAACGGCTCATTTGCACCAGTACTAACAAAAAATCCGGAGAAGCCGGTGACCGGGAAACTAACTGCCCACCATTCATAATAATCATCCCAGGTAACGCTGGTAGGTGTGATGAGCACATGCGCTGCTCCGACTCCTCCCCAGGTTTTGGGATAATTGCTGGGATCGTTACCGCCGGTAGGGATGCCATGGAATTGTGTGACGCGAAGGTTGGCTTTATTGTTGGCCGCATCGGCAGCGTCAATAGGCAGCGCCGGTAGCGTACCACGCGATGAGTTGAATGCTGTAAAATCTGCCTGAGTATAATAAAGTGTGACCGTAGCTGTCGCCGTATTAGGAGTAGTGGCAGGCTCTATATCATAATGCCGCTGCACGTAGGGTGTGCCGCCGTAGGTCTGCACACTCGCATCTATAAATACTTTGCCGGTGGCATTGCCTGCCACGGGGCTTGCGCCGGAAGGCGTTACAGATGCAGCAATGGAGCAATTGAGCTGAAAATCTGTGCGGTTAGCTACGCCCGAAAGGGGACGAGTACTGTAAATAGTTGCTATTGTGGCGGGAGTGTATGCTGCGCAGATAGAATTGCTACAATTAAAGCTGCTCGCGTTTGTTGTCGTGCCATTACCGAGTTGACCGGTGTTGTTGTATCCGGTAAGACAAATGCTGCTGCGATCTGCTTTGATGATAGCACTGTGAAAAGAAGCTTCGCTCCCCTTGCCCACGCTCAGTACGTCACTTTGGCTGCTGACTTGAGTGGGAGTGCTGTTGTCGGCTGTCGCGCCATCGCCAAGCTGGCCATAGGCATTATCTCCCCATGTCCAAAGGCTACCATCGCTTTGAAGAGCCAGATTGTGAGCAAGCCCTGTTGCTGCACTCATCCATTTGGTACTAGTGCCAATTTTAGTAGGCGTGTTCTTATTTACTAGCGTGCCGTCACCTAGCTCGCCATTACCATTAACTCCCCATGCCCAAAGCGTGCCCTCGCTTTTAAGCGCTAGTGAATGTTCCATTCCCGCAGATATGCTTACCCACTGGTCATCAAGACCTACCTGAATGGGAGAAGTTCTTTGGGTAATAGAGGCATCACCGAGCTGGCCTTGGGCATTATATCCCCATGCCCAAACGGTGCCATCGCTTTTAAGCGCCAAGGTGTGATAGTATCCCCCCGCAATGCTGACCCATTTCGTATCTGTACCTATCTGAATAGGTACGTTCGTAGTTGTGGTAGAGCCATTGCCAAGTTCGCCATTAGCATTCCATCCCCATGCCCAAAGAGTGCCATCGCTTTTTAGAGCTAGGGTATGCTGCCCTCCCGCTGATATGTTTACCCACTTATCATCGGTACCTATCCGGATGGGTGACATCTTATCTGTATTAGTGCCATCGCCAAGCTGGCCTTCATTATTCCTTCCCCATGCCCAAAGGGTGCCATTGCTTTTAAGCGCTATGGTATTAAATAATCCCCCTGAAATGCTTACCCAATGGTTGTCTGTACCTATCTGGGCTGCGGTACTCTTATTCATTTTGCTGCTATCACCAAGTTCGCCATAGCCATTATAACCCCATGCCCATAGGGTGCCATCACCGCGAATGGCTGTAGTCTGACCGCTGTCGCTGGCGGTCATCAGCCACATCTTCAGCGCGGGTTGGGTATTAATAGGCGTGCTCTCATAGGGGTTAGTGCCATCGCCCAACTGGCCGAAGCCATTACTACCCCATGCCCAAAGGCTGCCATCGCTTTTAAGGGCTAGGGTGTGATCTTCGCCACCGCCTGCGCTTACCCAGTCGGCATCGGTGCCTATCCGGGTAGGTGTATTTTTACCGGTAGTAGTTCCATCTCCAAGCTGGCCAACGTAGTTATTCCCCCAGGCCCAAAGGGTACCATCGCTCCTCAGAGCAATGTTGTGATATCCGCCACCGGCTACACTTACCCAGTTGGTTGCGGAGCCTACCTGCACAGGGGTGTTCGTAGTATTGGTTGTACCATCGCCCAACTGGCCTGAGCCATTATCACCCCATGCCCATAGCGTACCGTCGCTTTTTAGCGCAATACTATGATTTTGACCACAGCTTACACTTACCCAGTTTTTGGCTGAACCTACCTGCACTGGGGTGTTCGTATCAGTGTTTGTGCCATCGCCTAACTGGCCATCGCCATTATATCCCCATGCCCATAGCGTGCCGTCGCTTTTAAGGGCAAGGGTGTGAGATTGACTACAGGCTAAGCTTACCCAGTTGGTGGCCGAGCCTACCTGCACCGGGACGTTCGTATCAGTGTTTGTGCCATCGCCTAACTGGCCATCGCCATTATATCCCCATGCCCATAGCGTGCCGTCGCTTTTAATAGCCATGGTGTTAAACCCACCACAAGTAACGCTTACCCAAGTAGTGGCTGAACCTACCTGCACAGGGATGTTACTGTTATTATTAGTTCCGTCTCCAAGTTGGCCATTGAAATTATAGCCCCAGGCCCAAAGCGTACCGTCGCTTTTAAGACCAGCCGAGTGGTACCCCCCACAGGATACGCTTACCCAAGTGGTCGCTGAGCCTACTTGTACGGGTGCATTTGTGCTATTATTCGTACCGTCACCTAGCTGGCCAGAATTATTCAGACCGGTGCCCCATAGCGTGCCGTTGCGTATCTCAAAAGAGTGTCTGGCATAGTTGCTAGTCGCCATCCTTTGGTATTGCCCACGATAGGGGTTACTGCTTTTGTTGCTGCTACGGCTTCCTTGCGCACCTGCGGTGGTGCTGAGCAGGAGCAGCAAGAGGGCAAGAATCCTTGCCGGATAGTTTTGTGATTTTCTGATCATAAATCGGGTGTTGGTTTGGTTTAAAAATTAATTGCCATTCTGGCAACGGGCAAAGGGATCGTATAAAAATGCAACGATGTACCTGTATCGTAATGATTGTAATTAGTGTTTTAAGAGTCGCTGTTACTGTCGCCGTACAATAGATTATACGGAAACCATGGTATCGCAAGCAAACAGGAATACTGCAAATGCTACAGTTCTAATCGTGTGAATGTTCATGTTATCTGGCTTTAATTGGATGACGAAGTTGATGAAACACAGTAAGTGATAAATTTTTAGGTAATACGCTTTAAGTGGGGCGAGATATCAATTACCCTTTTATCCCTCTCTGTAGTTGCAAAAACTTATGCAATGTACAGATTCTAGTATCTCTTTTTAACCGTTAACCAACCAGAAACACGTGCGCTACATTATTAATTGGTAATGTGTTTAGGGTTAGGATTTAGAGATATCTACAATAAGCATTGGTAGTGACAACGGTAAGTTATAGTCAACTTTTACTGCTAATTACAAAATTTAATTACAGCAATCTATTTGATTATTGCCTTTTGTCGTGTAGGCTATAAAGTAGCGTTTTGGAGATTCCGATACTCCTCTTTTCATCCCTTATTCTCTACGAAAGCCCGTAGTGCTGGCGAACATCATTAAAATCTGCACGTCGCCACCCATTTATTTCTTTCAAAAAACCCCTGAAATTCTTGACTTGCAGCATCACGCCAACGTCTTCTAAAAAGTAACCACTCGGCCTTCAAAAGCAAAAAACCCTTTCCATTGCTGGAAAGGGCTTTTAGATATTAGGTATAGGGGCGTTACTGCTTCACTATTTTTACCACCGCGCCGCCAGGGAGTCGCAAGCTGTAGATGCCTGAAGGCCAGGTCTGCACGTCGACGGTGCTGACAGTTCCAATGGTGAACTGATAAACTTTCCGTCCTTGCATGTCAAAGATTATTGCTTCATTGCCTATAAGCGATTGATCGGTATTGGTAACGGTGATGGCATTGCTGGCAGGTACGGGGGAAATCGTAATGCTTCCGCCATCATTGCTACTTCTGCGCACGGCCACTATATTGCTATACGTCACTGCTCCGCCCACTTCTGTTGCTTTTAAGCGATAGTAGGAAACGGGACTAAGAGGGGTATTATCCATAAAGCTGTAAGTACTGTTTCTGCCCTTGCTCTCAATCGATGTACTGATGGCATTGAATGCGGATCCGTTGCTGCTACGCTCAACGATAAAACTGCTGCCCTTGCTTTCAAACGCCGTCTGCCAAGCAGTGTTGTTGGCCTGACCTGATGCTGATGCGGTGAAAGAAAGAAGCTTTATCGGTAAGGGCTCAGTTGCACCAGTGCTTACAAAAAATCCGGAGAAGCCGGTGATCGGGAAACTAACTGCCCACCATCCATAATAATCATCCCAAGTAACGCTGGTAGGAATGATAAGCACATGCGCCGCGCCGCTGCCGCCCCAGGTTTTGGGATAATTATTGGGATTATTACCGCCTGTGGAGATGCCGCGGAATTGAGTGACGCGCAGATTAGCCATGTTGTTGGCAGCATCTGTAGCATCAATAGGCAGCGCTGGGAGCGTGCCGCGAGATGTATTGAACGCTGTAAAATCTGCCTGGGAAACTGAACTTGCGCGGGCTTAATTTTTATGTAAGGAGTTATGCACAATATGCTTGATATTTATACAGACTTTTTGATTGCTTGTCCCGGTCAAGCGTCCACAACGTTTATGAGCTCTGTCACAGAAGGAGCTGTAAGTCATGATCAGAATACTCGGATGCTTAGCGGCTTCAAATCCGATTCAAAAGCTCTTTAGAAAATGGTAAAACCTCTTTGTTATGAGATGCGTAGCGATGATGCGGTATTAATACTAGACGATTCCATTCAGCCTAAACCGCATTCAAAGCCAGGCAACGGCCTGATAAGCTATCATTTTGACCATACGAAAGAGAAAGCTGTCAAAGGGATCAATTTCATCACGGCCTTGTATCACGCCTGAGGCATAGGTGCCGAGTTTGTAATCAAAGACGAGCTCTGCATAGATAAGGATGGGAAAGTAAAGATGAAGGCGACCATTAGCAAGAACGAGCATTTTCGCCATCTAGTCGGTCACGGAATCGATAATGTTGTAGTACGATATGTGCTGGCCGATAGCTGGTATGCTAATGCAGCCAATATGCGTTTTGTAAAAGAACAGGCTCATACTGACTTTGTTATGGCCTTGAAAGAAAACCGAAAAGTAGCGTTAAGTTTGGAAGACAAACAGGCGGGTCGTTACCAGCCTATTAAAGAAATGACCCCAGAGGGGGGTGTCTGCATCGTTTGGATAGAACAATTGAATTTTCCATTGTTGATAACCAGACAAGTCTTCAAAAACGGAGATGGCACATGCGGCATCCTTTATCTGGGGTCTTCTGATTTGAAGCTAAATGCAGCCTAATTATCCACAATCTACCAAAGACGGTGGAAAATGGAAGAGTTTCATAAGGCGGTTAAGGGAGTAAATAGCTTTGGCGGTAGTCAGGCTTGGAAGGCTCATACCCAAACTGCTCAGCTGTACGCCTCAATTATGGCATTCGTAAAAGTAGAAGTATTGAAGCAACGACGTGGCAAGAATCACTTTGCAATCAAAGCTTTGATCTTTAAAAAAACTACCCAAGCGGCATGGGAAGAATTGGATAGGCTAAGTCTAAAAAAAACGGCTTGAAAAATAAAAATGTGGATAACCTTTCGTATTAAAACAAATATTTGTATATGTTAAGTTAAAAATTCTAAGATTGCAGGAGGCACTACTGCAACTTTTGACACCTGCGACTTTTGATACGGTTATGCTTGCTGGCGCGGCGATCTGGATAGGGCTTGCTCAGAAATGCTGAAAGCCTTTTGTTGTGTACATTTCGAAGGGATTAATACCCGTTTTGATGCGCAGAAAGTAGCCTAAAGAGGTTATAAAGCATGCAATAACGCCGCAATGTGTTTACTCAAGCCAGCTTACGTTCGATGGTTTTGAGATATTTTTTGAACAGACACTATGCAAGAGAAATAAATCTATTTCGTTTTCAGCAGTCAAGCTACAGAACAAATAGCTGATTAGCGCAATAAGGTGTTCAAATCGCCCGAAGGACGACCGGCCATTAATGGCAGAATTGTGCTTGGAGCTGTTATTATCAAGCATCATTTGGTACTGTCTGATAGGGAAATTATTGCTCAGTAGTTGAAGGATTAATTGAACTAAAACGTTCTCGTGTCATCAGTTGTATGAGCTACTAATAAGAAATCACCCTAAGAATGCGTACCCAAATGTTTAAACCGGCAAAAAATAAGGGTTTCAGTTTTCGGCTGAAACCCTTACTGGGAGTGGGTGGAGGATAACGGATTCGAACCGATGACCTCTTGCATGCCATGCGGCATCGTATATGTTTTCTGTGTTTCCATTTTTTTATTAAAGTACTGGTTTACAATTTAGATACAAAACTTAAATTTATTTTTCTCTTTGGATTGTTTTCGGTTTTTACTACTTTTGTTTGAACCATGTTTAAACCATGATTTCAAACTCAGCTTCCATGTCTTCTATAAAAGTACTCCTTTACACCTCCAAAGAATTGAAGAATGGAGAGCATCCAATCATGCTCCGGGTGACCAAAGACCGGAAGTCAAAATACATGTCG
>JBDTKK010000161.1:0-3066 GCA_039935335.1 Chitinophagaceae bacterium | reverse complement strand
TTTTCAAAGGATTTCCTTTTTATACCGATGGCATTACCTCGTTTGTAGCTGTGCAAGATGTGGTAGAAGTGGGAATCCGTTTGATGCAATCCAGCATTAGTGCAGAGCGATTCGTGCTGAGTGCAGGCAATTTTTCCTTTAAAGAAATTTTTGAAAAAATGGCGGATGCGTTGGTTAAAACGCGTCCTCGCTTGCATGCAGGTTCATTGGCTACAACGCTTGTCTGGCGCTGGTCCCGGCTGCAATCTAAGCTTTCTGGACGCAAGCCCTTTATCACCAAAGAAACGGCTCGGAATGCCCAAACAAAATCTTATTATTCAACCGAAAAGCTGGCGAAGATGTTGCCCGATTTTCGATTTCAAAATATGGACGACACCATCAAGGCGATGGCACAATCTTTTCTGAAAGATTCGAACTAGAAAACTTTTTCTTTTGCTTTTAATGATTGTCGCCTAATATTGCAATACAGAATGGGTAAATTCTTACGCTTCTGTGCCATATCAAAGGCATTCTCAAAACGGTTTCACCACGTTTCTTGTTATTTGTATCCACTCTGTAACACTGTTGCACATTGCGCGGTAATTCTTTCAGTATTTCCTCATATCGAACATTCTATGTTTGGCCTTGCCGAACACTAATTATTTCTCTTTTCAATTTTTTAAATGCCTTACGACATAAATCATCTCAATGATTTGGCAGTGCCAGAACTTCAAAGCATAGCTCAATCACTCTCTATCCACGCTGCTGATGGTGTAGAAAAGCAGACACTCATTTACAAGATCCTTGACCAGCAGGCGAGTGTGGAAGCCAAATCTTCTAATTCATCTGTTGACGAAGCAAAGAAAACGCGTACACGTCCGGTGAAGAGTAAAGAGGAAAATGCCACATCCGACGTGAAACTGAAGAAGGAAGCTGCGCCGAAAAAGCGCAAGAGCCAAGGCAAATACATTTCTCCATTTTTAGCTGAAGCTGAACAAGAAGAAATGCGTTCCAAACTTGGTATTATTCCCAGTGAGGAAACACCTAGTGAACCTGCCCAAAGGGCTGCAAATATTGGCCGGAAAGATTCATCAACTGTAGCAGTACCAAGCGAATCTAATGTTGCAAATGCTACTCCGGGAAGTCCGTCCAACCCTACCGAAAATAAAACGGAAAGTTCTGGTAAGGAGGTGTCGCAAACACCTGTTGGCAATCCGCAGGAACGCCGCCGCGAACCCTTGAATCCACAACATAGAGAAGGTCGGGAGAATCGTCATCGCATTCCTCGTGAAAACGGAGACAGGCATCCAATAGCCAGCCAACAACAGGTTGAAGGCAATCCCCAAGAAGCAACGCCAGCACTAGCTCCAGAAGGAATTCCTAGAGAAAATCAAAATCGCCAGCCGCAACAACGTCCTCAAGAGCGAGAGCGCAGAGCTCAAAACCAGCCTCAAGCTTCGGAGGCAAGTGAACTGACCATTGAGCAAAAGCTACAGCAACAACAGCAAGATCGAGAGCGTAGGACACAAAGCCAGCCGCAGACTTTGGATGCCAGCGGTCAGCCCATTGAACAAAAGCAACTACAAGAGCGCCGACCACAAAATCGTCCTCCAGTTTTGGATGAAAATGGCCAACCTGTAGAGCAACGCCAACAAGAACGTCGCCCTCAAAATCGCCCTCAAGTTTTGGATGAAAATGGCCAACCTATAGAGCAACGCCCACAAGAACGTCGCCCTCAAAATCGCCCTCAAGTTTTGGATGAAAACGGCCAACCTGTAGAGCAACGCCAACAACAACACCAAGACCGCAGGCCACAACAAAATCGCCCAGCGGCTTTGGATGAAAATGGTCAGCCCATTGAACAAAATAATCCACAACGCAGGGACGAGCGCGAACGCCGTCCGCAACACCAAAATCCTCAACCTAGCCCAACCGTTTTTCAGGCAGAATTTGATGGAATTGTGCGCAGCCAAGGAGTATTGGAATTGATGCCCGATGGCTATGGTTTCCTACGCTCTGCCGACTATAACTATCTCTCTTCTCCAGATGATGTGTATGTTTCTCCTCAACAGATAAAAGCCTTTGCTCTCAAGCCCGGAGACTCCGTGACTGGCGAAGTGCGTACACCCAAAGAAGGCGAGAAATATTTTGCCCTTAGCAAAGTGGATTCCATCAATGGCCGTCTGCCGGATGAGATTCGTGATCGCGTTCCCTTTGATTATCTCACACCTCTTTTCCCATACGAAAAGCTGCGCCTGACAAGCGGTGCGCCTTCCGAAGCCAATAATTTTTCTACCAGAATTGTGGATCTTTTTACCCCAATCGGTAAAGGTCAGCGCGGCCTAATCGTGGCGCAACCCAAGACAGGTAAAACGATGTTGCTAAAGGAAATTGCCAATGCCATAGCACGCAACCATCCTGAAGTTTATCTCATGGTCGTCCTCATCGATGAGCGTCCGGAGGAAGTAACAGATATGCAACGCAGCGTACGCGCAGAAGTCATTGCCTCCACCTTTGACGAACCTGCAGACAAGCACGTAAAAGTCTCTGCGATGGCTTTGCAAAAAGCAAAACGTTTGGTGGAAGTTGGCCATGACGTGGTTATTCTTTTGGACTCCATCACGCGTCTGGCGCGGGCTCACAACACAGTTGCACCTGCATCAGGCAAGGTTTTGAGCGGTGGCGTAGAAGCCAATGCGATGCAAAAGCCTAAGCAGTTTTTTGGTGCTGCGCGGAAGATTGAACATGGAGGTTCCCTCACCATTTTGGCAACCGCCTTGATTGATACGGGCTCTAAAATGGATGAAGTCATCTTTGAAGAATTTAAGGGTACCGGTAATATGGAATTGCAACTCGACCGCAAATTGGCCAATAAGCGCATCTTCCCCGCCATCGATATCACAACTTCGTCAACTCGCCGCGACGACCTTCTTTTGGATAAAGAAATACACAACAAAATGTGGATTTTGCGCAAGCACCTCAACGATATGAATACCGACGAAGCCATGAATTTCTTGATGAAGCAAATGCGCGGTACCAGCAGCAATGAAGAGTTTTTAGCCACGATGAATAAGTAGAATTTATCAG
>JBDTKK010000160.1:0-4250 GCA_039935335.1 Chitinophagaceae bacterium | reverse complement strand
TGGACAAGGCCAGTGAAAACGCTGCAGACCTATTGCGCGACCTTAAGATTAGCTATAATCGTGCACGGCAAGCCGCAATTACGACAGAACTTACAGAGATTGTAAGCGGTGCAGCGGCTTTGCAGGGCTAAGAAATATTACTATTGTTTTTTTGAAAAGTCTCTCAGGAGGGCGGCTTTTTTTGTGGGGTTAAGCCTGAGCTATGCTTTACTTTGTGGCGTTGGAATGCAAAATGGTATTTCGCGTTTGACTTTCGTAGCGCTACTTTTGTTCTCTTCAACGTTGCCACAATAAGCCATGATTAAGACCGTAAAAATTTCCAACTTCAAATCTGTTCCTGAACTAGAGCTTGAGTTAGGAAGGTTGAATGTTTTTATTGGGGAGAATGGGTGCGGGAAGACAAACATTTTGGAAGGTATTGCGATGGGGAGCGCTGCGGCAGAAGATAAATTGGATGAAGAATTTCTTACAACGAGAGGCGTAAGAGTAGTTAAACCCTCGTTGATGATCTCTGCGTTCTCTAAATCGAATGATCAAAACGTCTTAATTGGGTTTTCAACTGATAAATATTCTGATATAAACTTTAGTATACATTCCGAAAACGGCACTACATTCAAGGTTGTTGACAACACCACTGGTGTTAAAGCGAAGAAGTTAGTTTATGTCAATCATGATTCTACAGAAACTCTTGCTCTGGTCGACAATTTACTTCTTGAAATTGAGAAAAGCTACATTAAGGGAAAGCAATCTGAGGTGCCTGATGACATAAGAAACAAAATAGCAGAAATTAAAGCGAACGCTCTTAGTTTAATAGAAAACACCGGCTTTTTAGTACAAGCTGTTCAAAGCTTATACCCATTCGTTTTGTACGCTCCCGAAAATTTCTTTCTTAGAAATTTTGAAAACGAGGGCCAAATCCGACCATTAGGGATTCGTGGCGAAGGCCTCTTCCGCCATCTTGTCGAACTTTCTAAAGAAGACCCCGAAACATTTAAAGCCATCGCGGAAGACCTCTCTTTCATAGACTGGTTTGGCGGCATGAGCATCCCCGACAATCTTCAGTTCACGGAGCGCCGCATCTCCATCACCGACCGATTCATCTCAGATACAATTAAAGACTTTGACCAGCGCAGTGCCAATGAAGGTTTCCTTTATCTCCTCTTTTACTTCACATTATTCCTCAGCAAGTACACACCCAAGTTTTTCGCCATCGACAATATTGACAATGCGCTCAATCCACGTCTTTGCACTAAACTGGTAGAAGTGCTTGCCCGTCTCGCGAAAACGCAGGATAAACAGGCAATCTTAACCACGCACAACCCTGCTATCCTTGACGGACTTGACCTAAACGATGATGAACAACGTCTCTTTGTTATCTACCGCGATGCTGATGGTGCGACGACGGCGAGGCGCGTAATGCCACCAAAAGAAATAGAAGGAGTAGAACCAGTGCGACTTTCAGAAGCTTTTGTTCGCGGCTACCTCGGCGGCTTACCTAACAATTTTTAAATCCTTCCCGAATATGACTATTGGCATTATCGGCGAAGGGGTTTCTGATTTTTATACGCTTCGCAGCATCTTACAAAGTTTTACTGAAGACAAGGCACTTCCACTAAATCAGCTACAGCCAAAATCAAAAATGGAACCGGGAAACTGGGATAAAGTGTTCAAATATTGCGCAACAGACGAGTTTCGTCAGGCCTTTGCATTCAATGATTACATAGTAATACAAGTGGACACGGATTTTTTGCGGAGTGATAGTATTCCACAGGAATATATTGTTCCGAAAATGGAATCCCTAACACCATCCGAGATTAATGTTGCGATGCGGACTTTGCTTATTAATGCAATTGGCAAGGATTTTTACCAAGAACATAGTGCCGCAATCATTTTCGCCATTGCAGTAGATCAGATAGAATGCTGGTTTCTTGCCATCTACTTTCCCAATAGTCCAGCTAAAAGCAAGAAACATAAGAACTGCATTGAAACTTTGAACCCAGAGCTGCAAACTAAACACGGCTTCACAATAGTGAGAAAACAAGAGGTTTACTACCTTGAAATATGCAAGGCGTTTAAGAAAAAGGGAGATCTTATTAATTTGAGTAAGTCCAATGATAGCTTCCTGACTTTCATTAAAGAATTGGAAGAAAAGCTACTAATCGTTCAGCAATAAGATTTCCACTCCAGCATTGTGTTGAGTGTATTCAGCTATTGGTATGTTTGTTTTCTGCGAGGCGGGGAGGGCAACTTTTTTTGTGGGCGAGAGATGAAATTATGCTTTACTTTGTGGCGTTAAAGTTTATCCTAATTTTATTTATGTTGGAATTTTTAGAAGATTACAATTATGGGAAAAAGCTTTGTCGGAAGCCCATGCAACGCGGAACACCAACGACGGCAAAAACATTATTGACACAAAACCACCACCACATCATATCCTGGGATTTTTTTCCCGTTAAAAGACTAACATTAAACTCATGACTAAAATCATTGCCTTCCTAACACTATTACTGCTTTCCACAGGAGCTTCAGCCCAAACACAAAAAGAAATTTCTGAGAGAAACGCACGAAATCAACGAGACCAGATCAATAATGAAAGAATAAGGCAACATGATGCTGATGTGGACGAGCGTACCAAACGAGACAATGCCCGAAACCAATCTGCCGGAACGTACCAATATTCAGGCAGCAGCGGAGGCACTCGCTTTAATTTCTCTACAGGTCTGCATACCTCCTTGTCCGGTGGCTATAAAATTGGAATGATGAAGATTGGCAATCTTAACAGCGATGTAGCCGCCTATAATGCAGAGCGGCCCTGGCTGGAAACAAAAATGCCGGATTTTGGCCTGATGAAAGGCTATGAATTTACGGGGCAACTCTGGTATGAGAAAACCGGCTTTGAGTTTGTTGTAAGCCGCTTGAGGCAGACGAATGATGCCAATGGCATAGAAACTAGTACTAATAGAAGGGGTTACCGGAGAATCGTGGCGGGCCTAGGTGGTGTGAGCTTTGGCATGATGTACGCAATCGCAGAAGCGAAACATTTCGCAATCTGGCCTACGCTCGATATCGATGTTCACTCCTTCAAAGCGTATTCCTATTACAATACCACGGGTGACTTTAAGGATGCAACGCCAGAATTAGAAATAGACGAGTTGATGGTGAGCAACACGCTTTCGCTCAACATAAGTCTTTTTGCTTCGCGATGGCTGGGCATCAATTTTAGGCCATACTGCCAACTTCCCTGGAACAGCGTAAGCCTTGCCGGCCTTGCACCGTATGCAGGCGCCGGCAATGCCGATGTAAAGAAAGACTGGCCGGTGAATGCGGGTATAAGTGTTTCGCTGCTATTGGCTTTTAACAGAGATTCCGATTAAATAGTCTCTAAGAACTTTTTTTGTAAGCTTGTTGATAAGCTCGGGAAAAGGACAACATAATATAACTGGCCGCAACCGAAAAGCCTTACGAGTAGCGGATATTCTTTTACAAAAGGTTATGTCACGTTGAAATATTTTATGATTACGCCAGCTCCGGAGCTATTGTTTACTTTGTGGAGCTTTGTGTTAATGGAGCTTTTTTTTCAAAAGTACGAGATGCTGGGAGGGAGACCATGGAATGGCGAGACTGCCGCTGCGTGCTGAAGTTTACACTTTGCAGACAATAAAGTGAGTGTAAATGTTGGTGGTTTGGCGGCGGGGTTTTACTTTGTCGCGCTAAAAGATGGGAGTGGGAATGGGTATCGGTTGAAGATGGTGGTGGGAAATGGTAGATAGACGTTCATTTCGAAGCGTAACGTTCAATTCTAGCGGTGTCATCCCCAATCAAGTTGAGGACAAGTAACCGTGCACGCGACATAGATAACGCTCAATTCTATGGACAACGATGGGAAGGCGCACGACACGGAATCTGCCTATTGTAGCCGAGGATTCCCGCAATCTCGTCCATCGAAGGGACTACCGATGCAGCGGGTTTTTTGCTTTTGAATTTAAAGTTAGTAGCAGGATTGGTTTAGTTTGAATTTTTGAAAGAATGAAATCATGGAACATGAAGGTATATCGACAGACAACATTCCAGCCACAAGCAGGCACACGCTACGAGGCACACGCGCCATGCTTGCGGCAGCGGGGAATATTCAAGACAACAATGGTACTGTTTATGCGCTTAAATTCCTTAAGCAATAGACATGAATAAGATAGCAATAGCAGCCGTACTGTTTTGCAGTACTGCTGCTTTTTCACAGGAGAATATAGTAA
>JBDTKK010000159.1:0-4211 GCA_039935335.1 Chitinophagaceae bacterium | reverse complement strand
AGGCTTTCAATGCTGGGTGTGGCAGAACCTAAAATGACATGTGCCTTGTGTAATCCCGCCAGATAAATCGCAGCATCGCGGGCATGAAAGCGCGGTGCAGGGTCACGTTGCTTGTAGGATCCATCATGCTCTTCATCGCAAATAATGATGCCGAGATGTTGGTATGGAAGCCAAATAGCAGAGCGCGGACCGACAACCACTCTATACTTTCCCTGCTGCACCTTTTCCCAAATTTCTATTCGTTCATTGTTCGAGAATCGGGAATGATAAACGCCAAGTTCTTCACCAAAATAAGCTTGCAAACGGCGTACAAGTTGTGTGGTTAACCCAATTTCCGGCAAAAGGAAAATGGCTTGTTTGCCTTGTGCAAGCACCTCACGAATGGCTTGGATGTATAGCAATGTTTTGCCGCTACCTGTTACGCCTTGCAACAAGACAACGCTCTTCTCTTCTAACCCTTCGTGAATTTGCTTGTAAGCCCTTTCTTGAGCTTTTGTAAACGTAATTTCCTTTGGTGCATTAGCTTCTTCAAAAACTAATCTATCCACCTCTTTTTCCTCAATTTGAAAAACCCCACGTTCGTTCAAAGCCCTTACCGAAGCTGCATTTGCACGAGGATCTTTCAACAATATTTCTTGAGGAATCTCCCCTTTTGTCTTTGCAGAAAGTGCCAGGAAACTCATCAGGGTTTCCAGTTGTTTCGGTGCTCGATTTAAAGCATCAAACAAATCCTGTAAGGCTTGCTCCTCGTGGTATTCAGGACTTAGAGAAAGGATTTTCTCCGTCTTTCTTTTAAAGGTTTCTTCAAGGCCATCGTTGATGATTACCGCCTCTGCTTGCAGCAATTCATGGATAACAGGAATGAGAAAACTTGCACCGACTAGCTTGCGCAATTCCGAAATAATAAGGCTACCACGATGCCTCAATTCATGGGCTGCGATAATCCCTTTTTCACTCCATTCTGTTATGGTATTTCCGTTACGCCATTGCAATTTTGTTTCCGAAGAAAGCTTGAGATGCGCCGGTAATGCGGCTTGCATCACTTCGCCGGGTGCGGCAACATAATATTCCGCGATCCATTTCCAGAACTGAAGTTGGATGGCATTGACTACCGGTATTTCATCCAGCAAAGCACGAATGGGTTTCACTTCGTAGGCTTCCGGACGCTCGTCGTGTATTCTTGCTACGATGCCTGCGTATTGTTTGTTTTTCCCCAGAGAGACTTCAGCTCTCAACCCTGGCTGTATTACATCTTGATACTCAACCGGTACGCCATAGGTGAGCACTTGCGGCAGCGCGAGAGGCAGTATAATGTCTGCGTAGCGATGGGTGGAAGATTGAGGGTCGGGGAAAAGGTTAGGCATTAGAAATGATAAGTAATTCAGCCAGGGAAATTGAACTTTCTCCAAACTTCCGACTAAAATATTTCTCGTCGCAAAACCTACTTCAGCTTGGACTGCATATCCAGCAGTTTTGCCTTTTGCTCAGCAATTGCTTTGGTAATATTGGCCTGCTTGTTGTTGCTATTAGCAATGTCCTTTTCGATATCTTCCTTTTGCTTCAATAGCTTTTTATTGTTGTCCTGCTCGCGACTCAAATCGCGTTCCGTGTTTTTGATAAGCTCATTCTGTCCATCAATATCGGCACGCAATTGAACTTGAAGAATGTCGGTCAAAAGAGAGCTTAGGAAGATTTTCATTTTCCCAAACATGGCCGAATCGTTTGCAGCAGTAACGAAATTATCATAGCCTTTACTCACTAAAAGACTCACTGTACTTGTGCCTTTTCTACCGTCAACGTTGGTATATACATCCACAAGCTTACCAGAAATCTCGTCCCAATTTTGAGCTTTATAAATATCAAAACCCTTCCTGCTGCTTCGCTTGGTAAACCCGTCTTTATCTAAGTGATTACGCAGCGCAGCCTCTACAATCTTATCGGAGAATGGATAGGTAATTACGAGGCCAGGACGATCGGTTTTATCATAACGAACAGTTGCAGCTTTAGGAGTTTGAGCAAAGCTTGAGGTTGCGAAAAACAAAGCCGATGCTATGAGAATAAATGTATTGCGGATGCGCATGGTGTGGTGGTTTTTAAAGGCAATCTGTTCAATAAAATCTGACTGCTAAGGTACAGGGTCGTAGCCATGTCCGCCTCCAGGTCGGCAAGAACTTATCCGTTTGATGGCCATCCAGCCACCTTTTAGCGCACCATATTTTTTAATGGCTTCGGCGGCGTAGGCACTGCAAGTAGGCGTATATCTACAGCTTGCCCCCAGCAAGGGCGACAACAACCATTGATACAAACGGATAAGCCCTATCAACAAAAATGAAGTTAGTTTACGCATTGCTTTCAGGAGGGATTTTACTTTTTAGTTGCGTCAATGCCTTTTCCAAACATTCTTTGACTAACGGTGTATCGGGCATTGTCGGGCCTGTAAAAAGCAGGAAGATTTGTAGCTTTTTCCCTTCAGGAATACTGCCTTCTAGAAGGTGTCTATTCACGCGAAATTGCTCGCGGAGCAATCTCTTAATTCTATTCCGGTCGGTAGCTCTTTTAAACCGCCGCTTGGGTGCAGAAAAGCCTGCTTGAATATCGAATTGGGAATCCGTTTTGGGCACCAGCAACCAAATCAGTCTTAGCGGAAAAACGGAAAGCGCTTTCCCAGACCGGAAAAGCGCTTCGATATCTTTCTCCCGCTTTATTCGCTGGCCGATACCAAGTGTGTAGCGGGCAGACATAGGAATAGCAGGAATTATTTCAGGCGAAGTTCATCGCTCACAGTCAGCTTATGACGGCCTTTGGCACGACGGCTGGCTAATACTTTGCGGCCATTTGCAGTACTCATGCGTTGGCGGAAACCATGCACACTCTTACGACGACGGCGGTGCGGTTGGTAGGTACGTTTCATGTTCTATTTCAATTTAAGCAAGGCAATAATTAGGGATTGCTGCCTTTCTGTTTTTTATTAAAGGAGTGCGAAGGTAAGGCTTTTCGAGATTTTTCAATTCAATATTTTAGCCTTCCGCTGCAATTAGTGCTTTTATAGTTTCAATCAGCTCGGATTTACTGAAGGGAACTCCCTTTATTTTGTTGTATGCCTTCGCATCAATCATGAATTCACCGCGAATAATTTTCACCAACTGGCCATTATTCAGTTCAGGAATCAATACGGTGTCAAAGCCATGCAACAATTTTCCAAGATTTTTTGGGAATGGTCGCAGATGTCGCAGATGCGCATGAGACACCGAATATCCAGCACTTTGTAAGGTTTGTACCGCGCTCTTAATAGCACCATAAGTAGAGCCCCAACCCAATACAAGCACCTTCCCTGTTTCTGCCCCACTATCCAGTTCCTGCAAAGGAATATCGTTGGCAATACCATCCACTTTTGCCTGCCGAACCTTCACCATTCGTTCATGATTATCGGGATCGTAGCTCACATTCCCGGTATCATATTCCTTCTCCAATCCTCCGATACGATGCTCTAAACCTTCTGTGCCCGGAACAGCCCAAGGCCGCACCAGACGCTCATCTCGCAGGTAAGGAAGGAACGCCTTTTCCTCATCTTCCAACTTTCTTTTGAAGTTCACTTCGATAGGCTTCAGCTCCTCACTTTGTGGGAATTTCCAAGGTTCAGCACCATTGGCAATATATCCGTCCGAAAGTAAAATCACCGGTGTCATGTATTGCACCGCAATGCGAATGGCTTCATACGCAGCCTCAAAACAATCGCTTGGAGTTGAAGCGCTTACAATCGGCATCGGACATTCGCCATTGCGGCCATAATAGGCTTGCATCAGGTCGCTTTGTTCCGTTTTTGTGGGTAATCCTGTAGAAGGCCCACCTCGCTGCACATCAACAATTACCAAGGGTATTTCGAGCATTACTGCAAGACCCATAGCCTCGGTTTTAAGTGCCATTCCCGGGCCGCTGGTAGTAGTCACACCAAGCGAGCCACCATACGCCGCACCAATAGCGGCGCTTATTCCAGCGATTTCATCCTCCGCCTGAAACGTGCGAATACCAAAGTTTTTGTAGCGTGCTAATTCATGCAAAATATCCGAGGCCGGCGTAATGGGATATGTACCCAAAAACATAGGCAACGCACTTTTTTGTGCACCGGCAATCAAGCCGTAAGCCAAAGCCGTATTGCCCGTGATGCTGCGATATTGCCCCGGTGCCAGCTTAGCTTTTGCTACCTTAAATCG
>JBDTKK010000158.1:0-4335 GCA_039935335.1 Chitinophagaceae bacterium | reverse complement strand
AAATTACGAAGAAGAGAATTTTCATGATTAATGTTACCTCAATTTACGAACAATGTCATTTTGGACTACCTAAAATATCTCTTCTACCAGCCAAAAATGGATTAAGAGAGTGTGAATGAAACGTGTATTGTCGGCGTGTCGTTTTCTACTGTTACTTTAATTTTCGCGCACGCTATTTGTCTTTCTTCTAACTCCTCAAATAAGTAGAGCAACCTGTCTTTTTGCGCTTCGGTTAATTGAACTTTATCATCTTTAATGATTTTAGCTAGTTGTTCAGGGCTCATAATTGCTTTCTTTTCACAAAGGTAGTACAATTTTCCTTATCGTTGAGTGTCCCCGCTCGGCGTAGTCTCCGACTACGCCGCCGTGGAGCGCGGTCTCCGACCGCATATTTTCAAATCAACAATCCCCCTTCACGTACTCCGCAATCACCTTTTCATAAAGCGCCTCATACACCGGGATAATCTTGCTCTTTTCAAAACGTTTTGCCTGCTCAAAAGCCGCTTCCTTCGCCGCTTCCAGCTTCGTTTCATCGCTCAATAAAGCAATGGCGTGTGCGGCCATATCGTCCACATCACCTACATTACTCAAAAAGCCCGTCACGCCGTGAATATTGATTTCGGGAATGCCGCCAACATTGGTAGAAATAACCGGAACCGCGCAAGCCATCGCTTCTAGCGCCGCAAGGCCAAAACTCTCGTACTGCGAAGGCAATAAAAATAGGTCTGAAATGGAAAGGATTTCCTCCATCTGCTCCTGCTTTCCAAGGAATCTCACTTCGTGATGCACCCCCAATTTCCTCGCTAATTCCTCCACATGTTGCCGCTCCGGGCCGTCGCCAATCATCAGCAATTTGGAAGGCACTTTCTCATGCACTTTCGCAAAAACCAACACAGCATCCTCTACCCTTTTCACCTTCCTAAAATTGGAAACGTGTACCAAAATCTTCTCGTCATTCGGTGCCAGCATCTTCTTGAAATGCGACTTATCACTCTGGTGAAAACGGGCAATATCCACAAAGTTCGGGATGACATGAATCTCCTTGGTGATGGCAAATGAGCTGAAAGTTTCTGCACGAAGATTATCAGAAACCGCCGTTATCGCATCGCTTTCATTGATGGAAAAAGTAACCACCGGCGCGTAAGTCGCGTCCTTGCCCACGAGCGTAATATCCGTACCGTGCAGCGTGGTGATGAAGGGAATATCCTTCTTCATCTTCTTCAAAATCTGCTTTGCAAAATAGGCTGCCGAGGCGTGCGGAATGGCATAATGGACGTGGAGCAAATCCAGGTCATTATTCGCAATCACACTCACCAAAGTGCTGGTCAGCGCAGATTCGTAAGGTGGAAAATCAAAAAGCGGATAAGTAGGAACCGTAACTTCATGATAGTAAATATTAGGGTGAAAATGCAGTCGCACCGGCTGCTGGTACGTAATAAAATGCACCTCATGCCCTTTGGCAGAAAGCGCCATTCCTAGTTCCGTAGCCATGACGCCCGAGCCGCCAAATGTGGGATAACAAACGATTCCGATTTTCAAAACGATTTCTACTTTTTTAAAAAATGAAAGTACCCGATTCCGCCTCCTTAAAATTGATGCCGCTATAAATTATTGTGAGGCTGAATTACCACTATTATAATGTCTAAACATCTACTATCGTCCGTTGAGCAGAAACCTTGCTGCTTGCGCCCAAGCTTCGATGGCGACAAAACCATTCCATGCGCTGAACGAGCATTAACTGTGAGATTGCTTCGTGCCTCGCAATGACGATCGGAAACGGGGACACCATAGAGCTCCGTCCTTGCGAGGAAGGAGGCTGGGCGACTGACGAAGCAATCTCACATCAAATTGTGTTCATCAATTGTGAGATTGCTTCGTCGCAAAACCTGTCCCGACTTTTCGGGAGTCTCCTCGCAATGACGACGAAACTAGTTGGCGATTTGGCATCAATAAGCCCTCGCAAAAAGCACCCGTTGCTTACTAGGATTTCCGGTAAGGATGCATTTCCCTTCTTCTTGCTCATTATCCAACGGAATACAACGAATGGTAGCCTTGCTCAATTCCTTGATTTTCTCCTCGGTTTCCGGCGTACCGTCCCAATGCGCGAGAATAAAGCCCGGCGTGGCTTCCAGGGAAGTCATGAAGGTTTCCCAATCGTCAATTTTGCGGGTATTCTCTTCCCGGAATTTGGCAGCTTTGGTAAACATGCTTTTCTGAATATCGACCAGCAAATCGCCAATGGTGTTTTCAATGCCCTCCAAAGAAAACGAAGCTTTTTCACCGCTATCCCGACGGGCAACTTCGGCCACATTATTGTCAATATCGCGCAAGCCCAAGGCCATTCTAACCGGCACACCTTGCAACTCATACTCTGCAAATTTCCATCCGGGCCGGCTCGTGTCATCATTATCAACCTTCACGCGGATGCCTGCTCCGCGCAACTTTCCGGCTATTTCACGAATACGACCGTCAATCTTTTCAATAGAATCTGGACCTTTATAAATAGGTACAATCACGACCTGGACAGGCGCCAATTTCGGAGGCATCACCAAGCCTTTATCATCGCTATGCGCCATCACCAAAGCACCGATCAGGCGCGTACTTACGCCCCAGGAAGTAGCCCAGACAAAATCCAGTTGGTTGTTTTTATCGGAGAACGTAACGTCAAAAGCCTTCGCGAAGTTTTGTCCTAAAAAGTGTGAAGTGCCCGCCTGCAGCGCCTTTCCATCCTGCATCATGGCTTCAATAGTATAAGTATCTACGGCACCTGCAAAACGTTCGTTAGCCGTTTTCACGCCGCGAATCACCGGCATCGCCATCCATTCTTCCGCAAACTTGGCATAGATATCCAGCATTTGACGGGTTTCAAAGATGGCTTCATCCGCAGTAGCGTGCGCGGTATGTCCTTCTTGCCACAAAAATTCTGTCGTCCGCAAAAACAGTCGTGTACGCATCTCCCAGCGCACCACATTCGCCCATTGGTTGATGAGCAAAGGCAAATCGCGATAACTCTGCACCCAAGTTTTGTACGTGTTCCAGATGATGGTTTCGGAAGTTGGCCGAACGATGAGTTCTTCTTCCAGCTTCGCTTCCGGATCCACGATGACGCCGCCGCCATTTGGGTCGTTCATCAAGCGATAATGCGTCACAACGGCGCATTCCTTGGCAAAGCCTTCCACGTGCGCTGCTTCCTTACTCAAAAAGCTCTTTGGAATAAAAATGGGGAAATACGCATTTTGGTGGCCGGTGTCCTTGAACATCTTGTCCAAAGTGTCGCGCATATTCTCCCAAAGGGCAAAGCCGCGCGGCTTGATGACCATACAACCGCGCACCGCGGAGTAGTCGGCGAGGCCGCCTTTCAATATCAAATCATTATACCATTCTGAATAGTTTTCGGAACGGCTTGTTAAAACCTTGCTCATAATAATCCTAGTACGATTTTTGCGGTTAAACTAACAGCAAACGGGCGCAAAAGTATTAATTTCACGTGGGCAACCGACATAAAATATAGACAACATGAAAAGGCTACTAACAACGACTCTGATTTTGCTTGCCATAGGCGGATTTTCCGTGGCCTATGCGCAAAGCAATCGCAGTTACCAAGACGATATTTATTACAACAGCGACGACCAGAAGAAAGATGAGTCGAAGCAGCCGACGGCGCAGCAACAAACATCACAGAATCAGGACGCAAATGCGACCAACAATGACGATTCCAAGATTTATTCCAGCGGCCAAAGTAGCAGCAAGCAAGGCACTATGCGTCAGTACAACGACGAGTATTCCGACAATAATTATGACGCTGACGATGATAGTTATGCTGCGAATATTAATCGCTTCTATTATCCTTTCTACAACCGGCCTTACTACAGCACTTTTTATAATCCTTATTGGTACAATCCCTATTGGGTTGACCCTATGTGGGGTTGGAGTCCTTGGATGAATTCAGGATTTGGCATCTCCTTCGGCGGCGGCCCTTATTGGTCAGGTTATTCAGGCTGGAGCAATTGGTATGGTTGTAGCAATTTCGGATCTTATTATGGCTATGGTTACAGCCCTTATGGCGGCTACTACAGCGGATATTGGAATGGCTACTACGGCGGACTTTACAACAATTATGGTGGCCGGGGCTACCGCAACGTCAGCTATGGCCCGCGCTATTCTTTGAATGGCCGCAACAATGAATTTACCCGTGGTAATGGTATTGGTATCCAAGGTTTCCGTAGGCAGACATTGGGCAATAATACCGGCAGCCTTTCTGGGGCGCAATCCAATGAACTTCGTAGCCAGTTCAGAAGCACTAATCCCAATAATGTCCAAAACAATAGTGGCCGT
>JBDTKK010000157.1:0-8943 GCA_039935335.1 Chitinophagaceae bacterium | reverse complement strand
GCAACATTGTTCAAACCCTTTTCCAGCGCACGTTTGGCACCAATATAAATTCGGTTGCCCTTGATGTCGACACCAATAAAATTACGCTCGAGATACTGTTCTCCAAGGCTAACGCTGTATTCACCTTTGCCGCAGGCGAGCTCGAGCGTAATCGGATTTTTATTGCCAAAGAAATTAGTCCAGCTTCCTACCATGTTCTTCGGATGTTGCAGCACATTTTTAAAGGTTTCTATTGCCGCAAACCGAATTAATTTTTTCTGAGCCATAAGATTGGCGAAGGTAATCTGAAGCCAGCGCGTTCCGATTTTAATCCCATCATTTTCATCAAAAAATCACCAATAAATGAGGCAACGATTTTTGCTTTTTCTTTTAAGCGGCAGTTTCGTCGGGCTAGTCTTTAGCTCCTATGCCACTGGACCGTATAATGGTGGTGCAGGAAACCATACAGGTAGCGCGGGTTCTCCAGCCAATTGCAGCACCGGCAGCGGTTGTCATGCCAGCAACAATCCTTCAACTATAGCAACCATTACGCTGATTACGCCAACAAATGATACCGTAAAAGACGGAAGATATTTTCCCGGCACGCTCTACACGGTCTATATAAAAGGCACGAATCCATTGAGTTCTCTGAATCAATTTGGCTTTCAGGCTTCCTGTGTAGATGCAGCTACATCGAATGTTCAGGTCGGTGGATTTACCAGCAGCGATAGCAAAATAAGTGTTCGAAATACTGGCTCGTTGCAGCTTGTAGAGCACAACACGCCATTGGCGGCCATAACTGTAGGTTCAGGCAACGTTTATGAAGCGGCTTTCAATTGGCTTTCCCCCGCGCCAGGCAAAGGCAAGGTTCGGTTTTACCTTACTTTAAATGCTGTAAATGGTAATGGCCTTTCCAGCGGCGACCAGCCCAACACCGCGACTCCAGTGGATTTTGATGAAGCTAGCACGGGCATTTCTAACATTAAAATGGTACACGCTGAGATATTCCCGAACCCTACTTCCAGCAAAATTTCTGTTCGAATAAAGGATGCCATTGCGACTTCTGCGTCGATACAAATAGTTAATCTAAATGGGCAATTAGTTCGCTCCGAAGCAGTGACTTTGAAGAATGGATTGGTGGATTTCAATGTTGCGAATCTCTTGCCTGGCGCGTATTTCCTTCAATTATTGAATGGAAATCAAAGTGCAGTCGCGAGCTTTATGAAGCAATGAGGCGGAGTCGATTTGAGGATTTGAAAATGTGGCGTTGAGTTGAAGATTTGAAGATGCGGTGTTGTCCCAACATTTTGATACTTGATACCTGCTACCTTTTAGGGCAGCAGCAAGTCCAGCCAGTACTGTCGGGGGTAAATTATCCAAGACTCTGTACTACTTCCCTGCATCGTGATACTTGATACCTTCTCATCGGTACTTCGTAAAGGTTCCCGTCTATCTACTATCTACTACCGACTATCTACTAACCGCTACCTTTAAACGCTAAATTCACCAGCTATGATGCGACTTTTAGCCTCGGCTTTTCTGCTTTTATTCATGTTTAATGCTTCTGCGCAGTCATCGGGCGGGAAAACTTTTAAAACACCACTTGCCGGTAATTCTGTTTTGCGTGATTTGCAGGATAAATACATTGCCCACGTGCAGTCCGTTGCAGCGCCCGAAGTGGATGGTGAAGGTGAACGCGAAGCGATTGAATTGTTGAAAAAGAAGGTGAGCAAAATGTTCCCTTATAAAGCTGACCCATCGCGCACAAAGAATAATGCCAAAGTGGCGTCTGTAGCCACTCCTATCATAGTTCAGAGCTTCATGCCAGATTCCAATTCTAGTATTCCGCCGGATAATTCCTATGCCATTAGCAACGTCGGTATAGCGGTGAATGTGATGAATAGCCGCATTTCGGTGGTGAATACCCTTTCAGGTCAAATCACCGACGTGAAGAGCCTTTCCTACTTCAATAAAGCTGTCGGTTTGAACGACCCCAATGACTATCGCTACGACCCAAAAGTGATTTATGACCCCGAGGCCGACCGTTTTATTTCTGTGTGTTTGAGTGGTGTAAACGAACATAGCAATATCATTATAGGATTCTCGCAAACGCCCGACCCGAGCGGCGCTTGGAACTTCTATAAGTTTTACGGAGATTATGCTGCAGATAGTACTTGGTTTGATTTCCCCATCATTTCCATCACGCACAACGAACTCTTTTTGACAGGAAACAAACTGGTATATGATAGTACTTTTCAGACAGGTTTTAAAAGAAGTCTGATTTACCAAATCCGCAAAAGCGACGGCTATACCGGACAAGCATTGACTTCGAAAATCTGGGATTCAGTGAATTACGGTGGCAATCCTATCCGCAATATTTTTCCTGTGAATGGCGGTAGCAGTATTCATGGTCCTGCGCAATATTTCCTTAGCGTTCGGAACATGGATGTGCAAAATGATTCCGTTTTTGTCATGAAGATTGGCGACACCCTTGGCAGCGCTGGAAACACAATTTCTGTAGCTGCTTACAAGTCCAATCTTAGCTATGGGTTTCCTCCGGATGCTCGTCAGCCAAACACACCCAATAAGCTTCAAACCAATGATGGGCGGGTATTAGGGGCATTCGCCGAAGGCAATGAAATCCAATTTGTATGTACAAGTGTGCAGCCAGGGTCAGGTGCAGATGCCATCTACCATGGGCGCATCGCGAATTATCAAACCAGCCCTAGTATTATGGCTGATTTTATTACCGATGATACGCTTGATTATGGCTATCCCAATCTTTCTTATGCCGGGCAAGTTGGGGGTACCAATGCCTCAATTATTTCTTTTGATTATTCTGGTCCGACAACCTTTGCCGGACTCGGTGCTGTGATGTGGAATGGTGCGGGATATTCTTCCTTATTGAAAGTAAAAGAAGGGGAAATCTTTCTGTCTCAATCAGGGTCGACAAACGTGCGTTGGGGCGACTACAGCGGCTCCCAGGCTGTTTATGGTAAGCCAGGCTACGTCTGGATAACTGGCATTTATGGAAAGGACAATTCGCGTTATGGCATTTGGTCAGCGCAATTGCAATCACCATTTTTGGTAGGCGTACCGTTGGTTTCAAATCTAAATTTGCCTTCTCGCTTATACCCTAATCCTGCCATTCATTTTTTACGGCTTGCCTTTTCACTCAACAATGAATCTCGCGTTCATTTTGCCTTGTACAATGTGAATGGGGCATTGGTGGATGCTGTGCTGGACGCGAGTTGTAAGGCAGGCGAGAACGAAATTGTTTTCAACATTGCCAACCTCGCGCCAGGGACATATTTCCTCAAAGGAAGTGCTGCAAATGGCGAAGCAGTAATGCAGAAGCAGTTTGTAAAACAATAGCTGGACAATAAGAATTTGAGCCGCCTGTGAACCTGATTTTCAATATCACCCTTGCCTTTCGTGCTATCCGGAACAATCTGCTGCGGAGCGTACTCACCATACTCATCATCGGTATTGGTATTATGGCTTTGGTGGGCATTCTCACGGGTATCGAGGTTATCAAATCTGCGGTCACGAGCAACTTCTCCAGCATGGGTGCTAACTCATTTCAGGTGACAAGCGATATCCTCAAAACCAGCAAAAGGAAGCAGGGCGGTATGGAGATTTCGCGGAGCGAAGGCAAGAGTATTCTTTACGATGAAGCGAAAGCATTTAAAGACCAATATCCTATTCCCGCAAAAGTGAGCATCTCTATGTCTGCAGGAGGTATTGCAACGGTAAGCTTTGGCGAGGCAAAAACCAACCCGAATATCCGCATCATGGGTATCGACAATGAATACTTTGATATTGCGAGTACGGAGGCTGCGGCCGGTCGGACTTTTTCCAATTACGAACAAGAATCGGGAAGTTATGTTTGTGTGCTTGGCCATGGAATTGGGGTAAAACTTTTCAAGGATAAATGGGCGAATGCCGTTGGGAAAATGATAAGCCTCGACGGGATAAAGCTGCGCGTGGTGGGTGTTGCAGAAGAGAAAGGTGGGAATATGTTTAGCAGTGCAGATAATTTTATTTTCCTGCCTTTGAACACTGCCAGAGCTTTGTTTGGGGGCAATTCCTTTGCCATCAATGTGGCCGTGAATGATGTGGCCAAAAAGGAAGTTGCAACCGATGAAGCCGAGGGGACTTTCAGGCCCATTCGGAAAGTTCCGTTGGGCACGGCTTCCAATTTTAGTATCAATCAGAATGATAGTATCGCTAAGATGCTTTTGGAGAATATCAGCACCGTGAATTGGGCGGCAGTTTTGATAGGTCTTGTTACGCTTTTAGGTTCGGTTATTGGCCTAATGAATATCATGTTGGTATCCGTTGCCGAACGTACCCGCGAGATTGGTGTGAGCAAAGCCCTTGGTGCAAAAAACGCAACGATCAAGGGACAATTTCTTACCGAATCCATTCTTATCAGTTTGCTGGGTGGCGCGGTGGGCGTGATTTTGGGCGTTCTAGCAGGTAATCTATTTGGTTTGATTTTGCATACAGGCTTTGTTATTCCTTGGCTTTGGATGTTTGGCGGCATTTCACTTTGCGCAGCGGTAGGCATCCTGTCTGGAATATATCCTGCCATTAAAGCCTCCCGCCTTGACCCTATAGAAGCTTTACGATATGAATAGCGGAGAAGGCTTGATTTATAAATCAACGGGGAGCTGGTATTTGCTGCGCGATAAAGAGGGCAGAATTTGGAAAGCACGCGTGCGTGGAAAGCTTAAAATTGATGAGGCTATTGCAGCCACAAACCCAGTAGCAGTGGGCGATGTGGTACTTTTTGATGTGGAAGAAGATGATGCTAATACGGCCATGATTCGCGATATCAAGAAGCGCAAGAACTACATTGTTCGTGTGTCGCCACACAACCGTCATCACAAGCATGTTGTAGCCGCCAATTTGGATTGTGCTCTCGTCATTGCTACACTCGCCGAGCCTCGTACTTCCATCGGATTTATTGATCGCTTTTTGGTGACCGCAGAAGCTTACCACATTCCCGTTATTTTGGTAGTGAACAAGCAGGATTTGCACCAGGAAAAGCAGGAGCAACAACTCGCAGATTGGAAGCGTATTTATGGTGATGCCGGGTATGAAATTATTCTTGTGTCCGCTCTGGATTCCGCATCAGTAAAGGCTTTGCGCGAAAGGATAGGGGAGAGTACAACTCTTTTTAGCGGGCATTCTGGTGTGGGAAAAAGTACTTTAATCAATGCACTCTTGCCCGAGCTGTCTATTAAGACAATGGAAGTGAGTGATTGGAGTGGAAAAGGCCAACATACCACCACATTTGCTGAGATGTACGACTTGCCCGGTGGTGGAAAAATAATAGATACACCGGGCGTAAAAGAATTTGGGTTAATAGATATGGAGCGCGAAGAAGTAGCACATTATTTCCCAGAAATGCTCCGCCTTTTACCACAATGCCGATTCAATAATTGCATCCACATCAATGAGCCCGGCTGCGCCGTGAAAGCCGCTGTGCAGGCGGGTTCTTTGAGCTCCGAACGGTATAGTAGTTACCTCTCTATTCTGGAAACCTTGAATAGTGACAGGTAATATAAGCTTGGCGGCAATGCTCGGATGTTCCCAACAGTAGGAGCAGAGCTTGCCCTAGCCAGATTCTTTCCAGTAATACTCGCCAGTCTGGAATAACCTCCCTTTTAGCTTCTGTTTTGATTTGCCCCAAAACCCATTACCATTACCTTTGCCGCCCTTTAAAAAATCTAAAATCATCAAGCCGCTCACCGTATTTACTTAGATAATAAGTCTTTCGGGAATGGGCATTAAAAGAAAAATATGGCTACTATATCTCGCGAACCAATCGCATTGCTGACCGACAAAGTCCTCGTAAAACTCAACAAAGAAGACTATCTGCCTAAGTTTGAAAAAGCCCTAAAAGGCTATGCAAAAAATGCCAACGTTCCCGGTTTCAGAAAGGGGCACGTACCTGCGGGAATGGTGAAGAAAATGTACGGTCAAGCGTTATTTCAAGAAGAAGTTTTGCGCGAGGCTGGCGATGCCCTTTCCGAATACTTAAGGAACGAAAAAGTGGAAATTCTCGGACAGCCAATGATAATGCCAGAAGCCAGCGCACGCGTGTTGGATATGAGTAAGACGGACGACCTCGAGTTTGCCTTCGAAATTGGATTAAAGCCCGACTTTAAAGTTCCGGCAATCAGTGGCGACAAGACCTTGACGAGCTACAAAGTGAAAATCACAGACGGAATGGTGAATGATGAAGCAGACCGCATAGCCAAGCGTTACGGAAAAGTAGAACACCCCGAAACCATCACCCATCCCGAACATCTTATTTACGCAGAATACCTTCCTTGCGATGCTACGGGTGTGGCCCAAGAGGAAGCCGAGCCTATAAAGGAGACGACTGAAGTGAAGAGCTTACCGGTTAAACTTCAAGAGATGGTGATGGGTAAAAGTGCTGGCGAAAAAATTCTTTTTTCTCCCTTAGAAGTTTGTAGTGCCGACGAGTTGGTGACATTTGCAACAAAGACCTTGAAGTTAAACCCCGCGCAGCTTTCAGAGCATTATGAGTTGAATATTACCCAAACCGGACAGCTCGTGCCGCGCGAATTGGATATCACACTTTTTGGAGAAATTTTCCCCAATGATGACATCCTTGATGAAAGTGCTTTTCGGGAGAAATTGCGGGCAGAATTAGGCAAGGAATTTGACCGTGCTGGGGATAGCAGAATGAACGATGAAATCTATGAAATGCTGGTACACACCACGCCGTTTGAGTTGCCGGAGAATTTCTTAAAACGCTGGTTGCGCGAAGGGCAGGAAAAGCCATTGAGCGCTGCACAGGTGGAGCACGATTTCCCAGGATTTCAGCATCAGTTGCGTTGGACCTTAGTTTCCGATAAGCTCATCCACGACAACGCCATTTCAGTGTCTAGGGAAGAGGTGATTAATGACATGAAAGGCCGTGTACTGGCCTATTTCGGCATGGACAATGACGAAGATGCACCTTGGATGGACAGCTATATGGAGAAGATGAGTAAGGACGAAAAGACGATGAACGAAACTTATCGGCAGATGCTCTTTGGAAAGCTGTTTGAATTCCTAAAGACTAAGTTCAAAATTTCTGTAAAAGAAGTGGATGAAAAGGAGTTCCTCAACCTGTCTAGTGTTCACGATGCTCATCATCACCACAATCACTAAGTGCAGTTTTTTTTTAGAAAAAATTATTGAAGGTCTATGGGTTTCTTTCCACTTAGTTTGAACGGTAAACACGCACTGGTAGCGGGTTCTACTCAAGGTATTGGTCTTGCTTCTGCACAAATATTGGCACAGTTGGGTGCTAATTGTACCCTTATTTCTCGCAATGAAGGAAAGCTGAAAGAAGCGCTTTTGACCTTGCAAAATGAAGGGCAGCAAACCCACAATTATTTGGTTGCAGACTTTAGTAATCCCAATGAATTGAAAGGTATTGCAGAGCAGTTTTTCGCTTCCAATACTGTTCATATTCTGGTCAATAATTCTGGTGGGCCGGCTGCGGGGGCCATTTTAGAAGCGACCCCAGAGGCTTTTTTAGCAGCTTTCAATCAGCACCTCATTTGCAATCAAATCCTTACTACGCTTGCTTTTCCGGGCATGAACGCTGCCGGATGGGGTAGGATAATCAACATCATTTCTACTTCGGTGAAAGTGCCGCTGAAAGGCTTGGGTGTTTCCAACACAATCCGCGCTGCTGTTGCTTCTTGGGCCAAAACAATGTCTATAGAATTAGGCCCCTTTGGTATCACCGTAAATAATGTATTGCCTGGGGCTACCGCTACCGGAAGGTTAGAGGCGATAATCAACGGGAAATCCAGCAGATTGGGGGCAAGTAAAGACGTTGTAATGGAAGCTATGTTAGAGGAGATACCTGCACGGAGATTTGCTGCGCCGGAAGAGATTGCTGCAATGGTAGCATTTCTTGCCTCTGAAGCAGCCGGATACGTGAATGGTACTAGCATTCCTGTAGATGGTGGGCGGACGGGAAGTATTTAGAGAATCGGGAAATTTTTGACCTCGATTGTTAAAGAGATTTGGCCCGAAGTCATGAAATTGTAACCCTATAGAAAAAAAGATTTGTTTGAATCCGCTGAAAGCCTTGCCCAGAGCGGAGAATATTTTTTATTAATTCTGTTTCAATTCTGCTAATCGATGTGTATTTTTGCCACCGCTTTGTTAAATACGGATTTTAAACTCAATTCATTTCCTGTGCCGAGATTCATCCGACAGATGCCCCGTTCTAGCCAATTTTTGCTTTCGGGAATTCTTTCCATCTTCATTCTTCTTTCCGCAAATTCTTCTTATGCACAAGACGGGAAGGCCTTATTTCAGGCAAATTGTGCAACATGCCATAACCCCTTAAAAGACGCCACGGGGCCTGCCTTGCAAGGGAAAAGTGCTACCTGGCCTACCAAAGACTGGGTTTATAGCTGGGTGCACAACCCTTCGGCTATGATCGCTAAGGGCGATAAGACAGCTAATGAGATTTACGATAAGTTTAAGCCTGTTGTTATGACGGCTTTCCCTAATCTTAAAAACGAAGAGATTGACGCAATTATTAAGTATGTAGATGACTATAAAGCTCCTGCAGCTCAAGCGCCGGCAGGGAACGGGGATGCGACGTCAACAACCTCCGACGACAATTCTTGGCTTTATACTTTAATTACCATTGGACTCCTAATACTGGCAATAATTCTGTGGCGCGTGAATACAGGCTTGAAACGAGTTGCAGAAGAAAAGCAAGGTTTACCTGTCAAAAAAGACGTTCCGCTTTATCGCAACAAGTTTATTATCGCAATTGCATCAATTATCGTTACTATTCTTTGTGGTTACTGGATAGTCAATGGCGCGATAAATGAAGGTCGTCAACAAAACTACCAGCCCGCACAACCCATATTTTATAGCCATAAGGTACACGTTGGTATCAATCAAATC
>JBDTKK010000156.1:0-14346 GCA_039935335.1 Chitinophagaceae bacterium | reverse complement strand
CACAATTCCAAGGTAAAAAAATGCAGGATGCTTAGCCTGAAAAAAGGCATCTTGAAACTCTCGAGAGAAACCACAATCTTTAAGACAAAAAAACTAAGAAGTACTGGCTAAATTCAATACCTTGTCTTCACATCGTCAACTGCCTTCCTCATGACATTTATCCGCCCCAAGTTTCGCCATCCCGAACTTCCTAAAAATGACTTGGGCTATACCATTGCCTACTACGAAGGTGCCCTCTCCACTTTGTGTGCCGGCTGCGGTCACGACAGTATTTCTGCTTCCATTATTCAGGCTTGTTTCGACTTGAGTATCGAGCCACATAAGGTTGCCAAACTCAGTGGTATCGGCTGTTCCAGCAAAACACCAGCCTACTTCTTAGGCAATTCTCATGGCTTCAATTCTGTGCATGGACGGATGCCTTCGATTGCTACTGGAGCCAATCTTGCCAACAAAGAATTGCTCTACATCGGCGTTAGCGGCGACGGCGATACCGCTTCCATCGGCATGGGACAGTTTGTGCATGTCATCCGCCGAAACCTCAACATGCTCTACATCGTGATGAACAACGGCTGCTATGGACTTACCAAAGGCCAGGACAGCGCTACTGCCGATTTGGGCTCGAAGAGCAAAGCTGGTTCCGTCAATCCATTTGATGCTATTGACCTTGCAGGATTAGCTGTGGAGCTCGGAGCTTCGTTTGTTGCGCAAAGCTTTTCGGGAGATAAAAACCAGTTAGTGCCGCTCGTAAAAGCTGCCATCGAACATCCGGGATTTGCGTTCATCAATGTGGTCTCGCCATGCGTCACCTTCAACAATAATGTGGGTTCTACAAAAAGCTATGATTGGGTGCGCGATCATATGGCTGCCACCGGTACCATCGACTTTGTCCCGCATCAAGAAGCCATCACAGCCGATTATAAAGAAGGCAGCACAGAAACGATTGCAATGCACCACGGCGACGATATTCAATTACACAAGCTGGAGAAAGACTGGAATCCTCACGACAGGCTCTCGGCTATTACAGCACTCAAACAGGCACAAGCAAAATCAGAATTCCTGACAGGTCTGCTCTATATCGATGAAGACACCCGAGACCTACACCAAATCTTGAACACCGTGAAAACGCCGCTCAACAAGCTCCGAGAAGATGCTCTTTGTCCAGGCAATAACTTGCTGCAAGAATTGAATAATTCTTTGCGATAACAATCTTTCCAAAAAGTATTATTTAAAAGCGCGAACGCTGTGTTCGGGCTTTTTATTTCGAGCCAAATGAACCGATTAGAAATACGCTCTGTCGGGAGGCTAGAGACTAGCCTAAAAAAGCATTACCCTCATATCACTGTGCAAAAATGAACCTTATCGTCACGCCTGCTCGTGTGGTGATGGTAGGGTATGATTGGGTGGTATAAGGGATTGTCTGTCGGCGATCGTAAAAGAACCGTAGCGTGATGCGATCACTCACAATGTAATCGGCACTGGGGGAGATAGTTATCACTTTTTGGCCTCGAGTAATGATGCTCAAATCTTGCGCGAGGTAGGTGTTTGTTGTGATATCATCGCGAAGACCAACATCCATTTTTACATTGAGGTCGTTCTTGAGTTTCCGTACGCCAAGAATGGTGAAAGGCAAGGTGATGCCGCGTACTCGGAAGCCTAAGCCGAAAATGTATTCCTGACTTTTGGTTTCCGCAATTTGGTAGTCGATTAAGGAGAGGGAGGCCATCCGACTTCTGCGATATTCAAAGCGGGTGGTGATACCTCCTTTGAGTGAAGCGTCGATTCCAAAAAGTGGTGCGAAAGCCTCTGAAATCGTGATGTTCGGTACCTGGAAGAACGGTACAAAATTGCCAGAGTTGGAATCTATGAAAGACGGGTAACCGAGGTCATAAACATCGGTATAATAGAGCGACGACACGAAGGAGCTCATACTAAGTGTACCAGTATAAGCATCGGTTACCGTCACATTGTTGAAGATACTTTTGAATAGCGGAATACGGCTGAGACCATTATAGCTTGCCTTCCAGTTGGGCAATGGAAAATAAAACTTGAATGGGTTGCTCTTGATGTTGTCTCCTTCATAATCTAGCAGCGGGATATTGGTACCACTTCGTCCGCTGTATGCCGCGATAAATGCGGGGATCAACACGTCTTGAGAATAGCGGTTATAGCCTTTCATATAGTCTGGATCATTCGGGTCTTTGGCACCGTTGGTGTACGGATTATCTCTTCCCAACCTTGCAGAAATGATTGTTCTGTTACTGATGAAGTTTTGGTAAACCGAACTCGATGAGCCGGAGCCGCTTGTGAATAAGGTTCTAAGCCCGATGTACGACATATTGAGTGTGCCGCTTTCGTAGGGGTTGTTGTGCGTGAAGCCAACGGTTTGGCCAACGGAAGTGTCTTTATAAAGTTCGCTATGGGTTTTTGAGAATTGCTTGGTCAGGCTGAGGTCGATTCTGAAATCATTAGGAATGGGTTCTATCTGCGCCGTGATGTTTAGGTTCTGACCGTATGTCTGCTGGAACTGTCCCGTGAAAAGAGTATCACGACTCATCAATCAGGCCGCTGCTTTTTGGTCAAGGAAGCTATAGCCCGGCTGTGCGCCGAAGGCGAAACCAGGGTTGGGCTGGCCATCGCGGGTATTCATGCCAAAGGCTGTTGTACTGTCCATATAGCCCGGCAATATTGTGCCGCCATTTTCGGTATAAGAAATGGTTGCACGTTTCACCATCGTGAGCAACTGGCCTGCGGTTCGGGCCAACGGACTCAAATCCGGATTGCTTGCTCTGCGCTTGGCTCGCGCCAATTTCCGATCGCGCTTTCTCTTCAATTTATCCGCCCTTGCTTGCGCAATTTCCGATTCCAAAATGAGCCGTCTTACAGAGTCCAACTGGGCATCACTCATGTTCACTGTATTGATGACAACACCTTTCAGATTGAGGGTTTTTGGCCGCTCTTCTTTTTGCTTTTTATTCTGCTTGTCTGGCGGAGATTCTTTATCATTTTTTGTAAAAGCATCTGACGAGGTTGCAGCACCTTCATCGGGAGCTTTTTGAGTTGAAGGCTCAGCACCTCCAGCACCGGGAGCTCGCGACAATGGACTCGGGCCACCTTTCCCGCCGAGTCTATCTGTAGCCGCTCCACCTTTTCCTTTTGAAAATCGGTTTTTGGGCAAATTGGCGGAACGCAGGAATCTGTTTTTACTATACAGTTGTGCGAAGTTGAGTTCGCCATTTAAGGTCTTTGATTGGGTGTTGGTAATGGTATTGCCCAATGTGGTTGCTAGTTGTGAGGCTGCCGTCCAATTGTAGTTAGTGGAATAGCCTACACGCAAACTCATCCAATCGGTGATGGGCAATTTGCTGAGCGGAAGCGTGTAAGTAGCATTCCCCGTCTGGGTAAATAAAGTGTTGCGCCCAAGCCGTTTAATGCTCTGCCAGAGGCTGTCCTTTTTATCGGAGGTATTAATGAGACCATAAGGCTCATCGATACGAGAATTATTTGATGCAGCATAATCTACAGAAAGCGAACGAGCGAGCTCCCAGCGCAGGCTATAGGTGCGCAACCAGACAAAATTCTTGTAGAAAGTGGAAGGAATAGTGTATCCACCATCGCCAATAACGCGCACTTTGGTTTCATCTACCGTTCGGTTCAGGTCATTTCTAAAGGCAATGGTAGAAGGCAGCGGATTGAAGTTAAAATCCTTGATTAAGCCCAGCCATTTGCTCTTGCTTTTAATGAGCTTTTTAAACGGTTCTATCGGCTTAGCACGAACGCTGTAAGCATAGCCAAGTCCAAGTTTGTGATCTGTAAGTTCATCGCCTTCGATGAGTGGATTTCTTTTGAACTGTCGATTGTAGGAATACGAAAGGTCAAAGTTTTTAGCGCTCCAAGGCATTACCTTTTTACTCTGCTTATCGGGGTTACCAAGAATGCGAACATTATTGACGTTGACGCTGGTGATGGAGGTAAAGTCCTGTGCGACTTTCTTCAAAGAATCACGTTGAGCCTTGCTGGTAGCGGCATTAAGCTCATCGGCATAATTTACATCGAGGTCGTAAGGATTGTATTTAGGGTTGCTGATATTTTCAGAATGCCCAATAAATAAGGGAAGCTGCACTCCCCAAGAGCGAGGTAATAGTTTACCCATCGCAAGATTGGTATTCGCATCCCATAGGTAGGCGTTATCGAGCTGGCGCTGTTGTAGCTTTTGATCGATATTGCCATAACCTTCGGTGTGCATAGAGCCACCAACGTGGGCACTTCCAAGATCGGCCAATTGAAGGTTTACCTTGCCAGTAGCGGCATACGCAGGTTTTTCATTAAGACCCGTCATGCGCAATTCATCAAACCATACCTCGGCGCATTTACCCATACCATCGTCATTGGGGTGAGCTGCATCTTTCTTAGGGTTGTAGATGCCGAGCATGACGGTTTTTGATTCGCCTACATTTGGGTTGCCCACCACCACAATATTATTTCCCTTAGCATCCGTCACGGTATAAGGTATCAATGGACTTCCGCCGGCGAGATTACGCTGCACTTTGGCGTTCACCAAATCCGATAGCGCTACGTCCACATTGTTTTGAACCGGCCAAACGGTGGTGGCGGTATTGCTCCCCGGTGTGGTAATGTGTAGCGGTACTTGATACTCGTAATAGTTATTGATAAAGTCGGAACCAATACGAATAATTGCACTCACATCTCCATCTTTCAAGGCCGGGCTATTGGCCAAAGTTTCTCCATGCAGGAACATGCGCAGCCTCCCAAATTGCCGCATATCCACATTCACTTCCTTGTAGGCAGCGCGGGCATCTCCATCTTTCAAAGTACAGACTTGTAGCGATAGAGATTGCTCATTTTGTTGAATGGTTTGCCCATTGGACACAGCAGCCAATTGGCGGTCCACACCGGGAGGTATCACATAAGGTATAGGTGAGCGGTCGCTGCTTTCTTCCACGCTTACTGATGTGACCGTGAAATCGGTTCCAATCTTCTCATCATCAGGAATATTTTCTCCGGGATTTTTTAAAGAAAATTCATACCGACGCCATTGGTTGCGGCCAAGATCGAGCGCTGCAAAACGGGTGGTTACCGTGTCTGCAAAGCCACTCATGAACATCCTCATAAACCGGATGGAACGGAAGTCTGAAATATTACCCACCTTTTGCTGGTATTCGCGGATGGGGATTTTAAACTGATACCAAGTTTCATCTTCCACCGCACCATTCGGCATCTTTAGACCCTTTGCTGTCTGAGAGTTGACAATGAAATTACTACCCACCTGCATGTTTGGTCTCAAGTCCACTCGATATTGATAATAAGCTTCGTTTTCGTTAAGGGTGTTATCTCTGTCTATATCTTCACTTTCAGGAATGGTGGTTGCTGCAGTTGAAAAGGCTGAAGTGGCATCGGCCACAGGCGAGTTGCCTTGGGAGTTGTTGTAGGCCATGTACCTATCGCGGACGAAGGTTGTCTTCGTATCGTAATCTCCACCGCGATAGTACTTATAATCATCGCCGGAAGGGTCGGAAACGGCCTGTAAATAGGCTGGACTTTGAGGGCCAAACTTGTTGGAAAGTGCGGCGAGATAATCGGAATGAAACCCTCTCTCATCGTCATCATCCAGTCCATCATACCCTACGTCTTGTACCGCACGGGCAGCAGGGTCATTATCGAATGCGCGGGTTATTTGTTGTTGAAAACTGGGTATATATCCCCAAACACTTTTGTCCAGTTTGGTCAAGTCTTTAGGGTAGGGCATACCATTCTCAAAAAACTTTCTTGAATCCTTCAATATATCTTCAGATACATCACCAAGATTGAGGTAAAGAGAACCGCCGGTGCTATTGGGTTTGTTGATAAATGGGTCAAGCATCCAAAACTCAATGTATTCCACATTCGATGCCTCGAAATCGGAATAATCGATTGGTCGAGTGATGCCGCCCCAACGCTTTTGTGGATTGGTTAAAGAGCCGTCGGCATTGGCACCGGCAACGTCAAAGTTGTAAGGCCCACGTTGGTTGGGGATAAAGGTTAAGTCAAAAGTACTTAGCGCATTTTGCAGGCTTTGGGTACTCTTTTGAGGGAATACATCTTGCTGTTGCACCAAGCGGATATAGTGCTGGTTCGGGTCCTGTTTTACATAATCCGGTATGCCACCAACAGGATCCACCAAGGTTGGCTCAATCAGATACCAAGCCAGACGTGCGCGATTAAATCCATAGTCCAGCTTGTCATTATCTGCGGCTTCAGGAAAAAGAATATTACCAAACTTATCTTTCGCGCCAACTGGCGTACTGGCAAGACTCCAGGCAGTAGCCGGATATTTCAAATCATAAGAACTGCTCGTGCCTTCGAAGTCATCTATATAAACGGCACCGTCCGGGTCGAGGCTATTAATTTGCTTCGGGTGGCCCGGTAAAATGGTCGCTCCTTCGGCACTTGCACTGATAAATGAACTGGCTGTAGTGCTATAGATGGGCAACTTATCCAAGAGTCTGGTAAGCCCAGGAGATTCACTTTGATAATTTGCGTCCAGACCCATCACGGTGTTCTTTATCGGATCTTCGCCATAGGAAGTTTTTTGGGTAAATGGCCTTTCCGTGAGACGCATAATGGTACCTCCCAGTGTCAACTTTGTATTGGCATAATAATCAAAGCGTGCACCCATAAAGTTTTGTTGCTGGAAGCCAAAGGTTGCATTGTCTTCATAAGCCACACTGATGGGAATGCCCGAAGCCAAAATACCTGAATTAAGAATCTTCAATCGTCCAAGCCCATAGTCTATTTGGTAGTCTTGATTTTCAATAAGTTTTTGCCCACCGGATGTTACAGACACAGAGCCTGGCGGAATATTAAAGCCTCCAAGAAAAATTTCAGAAGAGGACGCACTCTTGTAAGTGCCGCGCATAATGAAGCGATTCTGCTGCTGAAACTGCCGCGCAACCGTCTTGGTAGAATCATACAGAATTTGATAGAGATACTTCCGCTCGTCTTGGTTGTTTCCGCCAAGTGCTGGCCTCAAATCAGCACCAAAAGGCTCCAATACTGGGAAGATTATTCGCCCCTGTTGCGATACCACCGTAATACCTTCCACATAGTCGAAAACCCCGTCCGGCTGTGGGTCATTTTGGGCATTTAGCCTATCCAAATTCAGTAAAGTAAGCAACGGAATGCCTTTGCTCGCGCCGGTTGGCAAATAGCGGATTTCTCCACCTCCAGGGTCTTGATAAAGCACATTCAATCGAAAATCTTCCTTACTCAAACCAATGCCGCCCAGGGCATACACGTTCTTCATCATCAAGTTCCAGAGAGGAAGCGTAGGAGTGAGGCTTTGCGATTTTAAAAGTTTCAAGAACATCACCTTTTGGTTGGTGGTGTCGGGCGGAAGATCTTCGGCAAATTCCCCTACCTGATATACGTGCCCATTGTAGGTATAGCGATACGCCACGCCCACAATGTCTTCAGGATTCACTTGCGTGTTGAGGGAGATGTAACCCAATTGTGGGTTGTAAGTGAATTCACTGGTATTGAGTTTGCGTGCGGTGGTGCGGGAGAAATCGGTGCTTAGCTCGAGACCTCCCGGCATCCCAATAGAGCGACCAATATTAATGGCTTGTTGCGTTGCGCTACCTTGCTGACGGATGTTCGGTGCTTGTTGAAGGAGGTCGTAAAGATTGTTGGAACGATTGTCCGGCTGCTCGGGTTTAGTGGGATTGTTCAATCCATCTCTATAAGGATGCCTTTCACCCAAATCCTGAAAGCAAAGTACATCGCGGATGCCGTCCACAGCACCGGTTCTATTGGTTACCCAAACTTCTATCTTATTGATATTGGCTTGTGAGTTGATTATCGGGAAATTCTTCAGAGCATTATTATAGTTCGCGCGGAAATATTGCCCTAAGAGAAAGTGCTTGTTTTCTTCATAATCATCGGCCTTGATGCCGAAGGTCTGCGTTTGCGCACCTCCTTGTATTGTAATACTGTTTCTCTTACTCTTTTGTTGAGATAATGCCGCCGTCACCCACAGCTTACCAAACTGCAATTGAGTCTTCAGGCCAAACAATGATTGCACACCAGATATTAATGTGGAGCGCAGTGGAAAACTCACATTTCCCGCTTCAATCTTCTTGATGATTTCATCTTCCTTGCCCGTGTAATCCAGCTTCTGCACGTTTTGGTAATCGAAAGTAGCTTTAGTGTTGTTGCTGATATTCAGCTTCATTTTATCCCCAATTTGCGCCAGCAGATTGATGTTCATCTGCATGTCGAAGTCGAAGATGCCATACTTCTGGGCACGTTGGACCAGCGTTGGATTCTTGATGTTTTGCCAGTTACCACCAAACGTCACGTCCACGTTACCCTGTGGTTTTACGGAAATACTTTGCCCACCAAAAATTCTATCAAAGATGCCATCCTTATACATAGTTGGCAGTTCGGGCTTTTTCGAAAAAAGTGTGAGTGCATCCAGCCTGCGTTGCCAGTAATTTTCCTCCTCTTGCTTGGCGTTGTATTTCTGATACTCCTCAAAAGTGAGGTAGGAAGGGTTTCTGATGAAGTCGTTGCCTACTTTCTCTGTGAGGTAATACCAATTGCTGTCTGCATCGTACTCAAAACTTTTGGAAACATTTGAAGGGTCGTGCAAATCCATGGTCTGATTCTCGTTTTTCTGAAACGGGTCTCGGGAATCATGGATAGGAAAGCGAAGAGGGGAATCTATGCCTCGCGGACTGGCAGATATTGCGGGACTGTCAGGTTCGGGCACAGGGTCATCATGGTCATTGGGATGGGCAATGCCACGCGTGGCAAACTGCGCCAGTAAAGCAATACAGGCCACAAACCCCAATACCTTAAATCCAAAATTACTCTTCGCCTTCAATGGTCAATATTTCTAAAATAGCTGCCTGTTTTCGTAAGTGTATTGAAGGCGCAAGTTGAGCTAATTATTTTTTTGCCGACTCGGATTTGAGGCTCGTTTGTAGGAAAACTATTTTACAGCGCTCGCAAAGCTGCTTTTATCAATGCTTCTACGCTTGCCCCTTCACCCAAACCTGTCTTTTTAATCGCTTCAACTGCAGCCGCCCGGCCAATACCCAAATTTATCAAAGCTATTAACGCATCATCAGCCACAGTATTGTGCAATGGAAGGCTCGCGGCGCTTTCTGTTCCTGAAATAGCCAACTTTCCTTTCAATTCTAGAATAATTCTTTGGGCAGTTTTTGCGCCAACACCTTTCACTTGCTGTAGCGTGTGGGTACTTTCTGTACTCACCGCTTTCTCCAATTCCGACGGAGTAAGCGAAGAAAGAATAATTCGAGCTGTGGCGGCACCAACTCCCGAAATGGAAAGTAACGCGCGAAAAGTAGCCCGCTCCGTTTCATTGGCAAAGCCATAAAGCACCCAAGCATCTTCGCGAACTTGCAAATGGATGTACAAGCGACAATGCTCGGTGTGTTGGATTTTGACGTAGGTCTGGAGGGTAATGTTTATTTCATAGCCCAAGCCTCCAATATCCAAATGGACAAGCGAGGGCGAGGAATAACTTAAAGCTCCTTCGAGGTAGGCAAACATGATTAGAAATCAATCGGCACGCGGCTTTTTGAATTACAGCGCGTTTAGTTGAAGTTTCAATGTTGCAGGTGCCATTTTCTTTATAACAACCTGATACGTGCTGTCCGTGCCTGGATCTGGAATGGCTAAAATACCTCCATAAAACTCTCCCGCATTCACACCCATTACAGCAACGTGTATCGCACCTTCTGGCACTTTCGTTGCATAAAACACCCCGTTTTGAGCAGATGAAATGGGAAACAATACCTTGCGACCATCATACATCGCCACCGCCATAGATTGCTCTAGTACAACTGGAGTATTCATCGTTACGGTAAAATCATGCGGACTAGAATAGACGTTTGGCGTTGCAAGAGCAATATAATGGAGCGTATCAGCAATTACCTGAATAGTATCGGCGAGGATAGCAATATGCAAATTTGTAGTGTCTTCCAGCCAATTTACATTGTTGGCACTTCCCAAAAAATCGCGACCAACCCAACCGGTAAACGCTGGCCCCGTTGCCCCAAATTGCGGGAAATTCACGTTGATGTGGATGCCTTTCTTTACGCGTACCACTTCGCCATTTTGTGTTGGAAGCAAATAAGCCTCACCGCCGCTCTCAATGGTTTCACCATAATGCAGCGGAAGCACCTTTCCATAAATCATCTCGCCCTTCTTCAGCCAATCATTAATTGTTACGTTTACGCTGCCCGTCACCTTAGTACCTCTAAGCGTTTCAAAAGCATTTGGCGGAATGTAGAAAGTAGTTCCTCCGGGAGCAATCAACTTAGCTCCTTGAGACACGATTATCGTCGTAGAAAGTTGAACAGGTGCTACACTAGCAAGTGCTTCATCCAACGATTGAAAATGCTTACCGGGGGTTACGGAATTGAGGCCGCTATTATTCTTGGAACAAGAAAATAGAAGCCCGGTAATCATTAGGGGAAGGAGTATTAAGAGGCTGCGTTTCATGGATATTATTTTACAAAAGCTGCAAAGGCATTTATATAGACGGCTATTGTTGCGAAATCGTTAGGTGTTCTTCGTAAAAACTTTAATTAAAAATCGGACTTCCCTGTAACAGTTATACTGTTTTTTTAAGAAATAAGAAACCACCTAAAGGCAGTTTCAAAGCTTGATTTCCGAGTTCTCCAACTATCTCTTAAGGCTGATACCACCAAGGAGTTTTTTTAGTTTTTAATCGGTAATAAAAAGAAAGTGCAATAGTAGAGTAACCATCGGGTACGCTAGAATTTCCACGGAGCTCCGTAGGGCCATGAGTGTAAGTCTTGTCAATAAGCCAGCTCTTGTCATACATGTCTTTGGCTTGTTGTGCTCGCTGCGGGTCATTCGCGTGCTCAATATCAAACAAACGAGGATCTACATAGAAACCACTCACATTGTCCAGATAATCGGTGAAGGTGTAACGGTAAGTATATTCAATACCAAGCGAAAGTTGGTTACCAATATCCCAACGGAAACCAATACCCATCGGTATTTCAAGCTGCCACAGGCTGTATGCTTTCGGGCGAGTGAAGTTGAGCACTCGAGCAATAGAATCGTTTACTACAACACCATTCCCTTCCAGATTCAAATCGTACAAATCCACTTGGCGCGGTTGGCCATTAGGCAATCCATCACTACCACGTGGCGTATAAGTACCTGTTGGCCGAAAGTGAAAGCCTCCGACTCCAATCAGCAAATAAGGCTGCATGCGCTTCTTCGCTCCTTTCTTTTCGAGATTGCCAAAGCGACGAGGATTGATTTCAAACATCACCTTGCCCTCCCAAATATTCGTGCGGACATCAAAGTTGCGGGCATAGCGCTGATAGGCATCATCTTCCACAGTAGCTGCTTTTTTAGCGGCAGTGTAGTTCCAATTATCGTTGGCATAAAGCGTCCCATAATTGATACCGGCACGGAACACAAAGCCCGGATGCAATGCATACCGCGCAAAAATCCCGCCCATAAAACAAGGCTTATCCCAATACTTGTCGTTGATGTAATGATCAATGGGCGATTTCGTGCCCACATCACCCCACAAATCGGACAGTCCAAAATTAACGCCAAGACTCCAGCCTGGCCGCTCTACAAACTCCGGCGCACGATAGCGCTTCCATTTTTGTTGCGCATTTGCACTGAGTGCAACTGCTACAAAACAACCGGTACTAAGTATGGGACGGAGGAAAGGTATCCGCATGAATAAATCGTTTTAAGCGTACAAGATAATAACTTTTGCTTTTTTTCAAAGCGGAAGTGTCAAATTTCTAAGAAAGGCAAGGTAGCCAATCTACTATTCCCCCGTGAAAACGGCTTTCCTTTTTTCTAAAAATGCCTGTGTTCCTTCCCGCATATCCGCAGTAGAAAAGCACTCGCCAAATCGAGAAACTTCATTGGCAAAACCAGCCTCATTGCCGCGCGCAGCCTCATTTACACAAGCTATCACTTGCTTAATTGCTACAGGTGCCTTACTGTTTATTTTTGAAAGAATTTTTGTAGTACCCGCTATCAATTCCGCAGCAGGAAAAACATGATTGACTAAGCCAAGATTTTTTGCGTCCTCCGCACCAATCATATCGCCCGTCATCATCAACTCCATCGCTTTCCCTTTGCCAATAAGCTGCGTAAGGCGTTGCGTACCGCCATAACCAGGTATAAGACCCAAGTTCACTTCCGGCTGACCAAATTTTGCAGCTTCTGAAGCAGTACGAAAATGGCAACACATTGCCAGTTCGCAACCGCCTCCCAAGGCAAAGCCATTCACGGCTGCAACTACTGGCTTCGGGCAATTCTCAATTTTATTGAAAACTAATCGTTGGCCTTTTGCTGCAAGGGCCGCGCCCCCAGCGGCATCCAGCTCCGTAAACTCTGAAATATCAGCCCCTGCTACGAATGCTTTTTCGCCACTTCCGGTCAGCAATACACTCTTTATGTCGCCATTGGTGTACACCTCATCTAGAGCCGCTCCTAGCTCGTTGACTACGTCTTTATTGAGCGCATTCAGCTTGTCTGGACGGTTGATGGTGATGGTGAAAATTCCTTCGTTTAGTGCTGTCGTGATTGTTTGGTACATCGTCGTTTTTGAATACTTATTTGGTGTGTAAAATTGATTTTGATAACAAGGCGATTGTCTGAAATTTTTGAAGAACAAAATGTCGAAACCAAGAAAAAATCCTAAAAATTCCTGTTTTCTTTCACCCATTCTTTGATGTAAGAAGCTATTTCGGAAGTGTGCGCACCCGGCGAAAACAACTTGCCTACGCCTTGCTCCATCAGTGCCTTGGTGTCGTCTTCTGGAATAATCCCGCCGCCGGTAAGCAACACATCGTCCAGCCCTTTTTCGCGCATCAAATGCAGCACCTTTGGAAAGACCGTATTGTGCGCACCGCTCAAAATGGAGATGCCAATCGCATCCACATCTTCCTGTAATGCAGTATTGACAACCATTTCAGGGGTTTGCCGAAGCCCCGTATAAATTACTTCCATCCCCGCATCCCGCAAAGAAGTAGCAATGACGCGTGCACCGCGGTCGTGTCCATCAAGCCCCACTTTAGCAACCAGAACCCGGATTGGCCGTTGCGTTTTTTCCGTCATGGCGCAAATGTAACTTGTGGAAGGCCGTGGCAAACGCTTCCATCCATTTTTTTAAAAAAGCCGGAAGAAAATTTATTCAACGCCTTTCTCCGCAGGAATAGGTACTGCAAGCCCATGTTCACTATTCACTTTCCAATCCACTTTGGTATTGTAATTCTGCGTGGAATGACTTGCTGGTTTCCGCTTCACGATGTATGAAATAGTATTGACGCCACCTCGGTCAGAAATAAACCGAAATACCACGATATTGTTCTCTGTCATCGTAAAAGTGCTTTTTGCGTGTTTGGTATATTTTGCCCGGTCTATCATTTTATCAGGCATCGCAAACACCAGCATCCGCTCTAGTTGTTTGTCCGCATGTGCATCAATCTTCACCACATCTCCCTTCGCGAAGTTGTAAGCAATCTGCACCTCACCAGCAAGCCCGCGCACCGTCTGCACTTTCCCTTCATCCACCGTCACTTCCTTCTGCGCAGCAACAGCAGTAGAAAAAAAGCAAAGCAGCACAACGATTAAGTTTCTCATGATTTCAAAGATTTAGCATCATGAAGTTGGGTATTGATTTTTAAACCTCACTAGGAATCAGTCTTTTTCCAAAATTTCCACCGAAAAAAACCGCATCAAATTCGCAGAAATTTGGGTGTTAACACCAAACTCACCCGCTTTTTTATCGTACTGTATACTCGCCTGTGCCGTGTACCAACCACCAAATAGTGGCTTATTCGTCTGTTCAAACTGCTGTTGTAGCACCTGGTTCGAAAGGACCGGGTAGCCACCACCGTTGCTATAGAGCACATTACCAAATAGCGAATGCACCGTTACTTTAACGTCGACATCAGCCGATACGTTACCGACATTCTTTAACGCAACATCGTAAAAGGCCTTGCCGTCAGTAGGTTTGAAGTCGAATGATTGAATAGTGATATCACGCTTTAGGTCACCAGGTACAGTTGCCACCAGGCGGATTGCCTGGCGGGTGTGGATCTGGACATTGCCGGCACTGTTATCTACTACGTCGTCGGCAGATGCAAAGACAATACAGCCATCGTGCTCACCAACGTCAGCGTTATCTGGCATAGCAACGGTAAACGGTACGTCTACGTTCTTGCCAGGAGCCAGGGTTACCTCTGATTGGCTCAATACCGTCCATGCGCCAAGCCCAACACGTGCTTCAGCATCTTGGCGGCAGGTATACGC
>JBDTKK010000155.1:0-3117 GCA_039935335.1 Chitinophagaceae bacterium | reverse complement strand
AAAAATGAATGCGGCCATGCGTTTTCGATTGCTCGAATGGTTCTTGGAATTCCTTCGATGCCATACGGAACATATGAGCCAACTAAAGTCTTTGCAAGTCTTGAAGGCAGTACTGCATTAGCAACTTATTTCCACAAAAAGAGTAAGAGCAATTACTTCGTTTCCGGCAAGCCTTTACTGTGCCAGGCGCGAATCCCGCCCTTGAGGTCATAGACATTTTGGAAGCCCATTTCCCGCATTTTTGAAACGGCTTGAGCGCTCCGGCCACCTACTGAGCAATACACAAACACAGGTTTTGCTTTATCTACGGCAGCGATTTCAGATTCGAAACCTGGGCAAGTCCAGCAAATATTTTTGGCCTCCGCCAAATGCCCGTCCGCATACTCTTCTGAAGTACGGACATCTACCAAAACCGCATCTGGCATAGCTTTCAGCGAATCAGCAAAGGCTGTCGCGTTCAGTACATTCTTACCCGATTGGCCATTGGCGCAGCTTACCATTAGTAAGGCTAAAAGGAAAGTGACAAGGCTGCCGATTATTTTTTGAGTCTTCATGGTTGAGGATGTTTTTCTGGAAAGGGCAAATTCTCTTTTTGAAATTTTAAGGAAGGATAATGCTCGGAATTAATGTAGGCTGCTTCTGGAGCGTAGCTCAAAGTTCCGATAGGGCAATGTAAAAAGCCGAAGGCTGCGAAGTAAAGTTTAAAGCAAGTAGCGTGGAATTGTTTTTCATTGATGGCATCAATGAAAAAAACTATCCCGTACAGTCCGGATGCGACTCGACAGAAAGTCTATTTCCTTTGCCGAGGTTTCTGAGGCTTTCCCTTGATTTTTAGCTGCAAAGTAGTCCAGTTGCCACCATTATAGACCTCTTCGAAGCCTTTAGATTGAAGGAAATTCTTAGCGGAGGTGCTTCTCATGCCCGAGGCACAACAAGTGATGACGGGCACTGTCTTTTTGATTTTGGAAGTATCGTTAGTCAGTTCTTGTAAGGGCACATTTATAGCCTCGTTGATATGGCCGGAGCGGTATTCTTCGCGGGTGCGTACATCCACAATTTGGGCACCGTTGCGCAGGAGTTGGGTAAAGTCTGTTTCTGACTTACGGTTGAAGATTTTTTTAAAAATTTTGAACATTTTGGGTTTGCATTTGGAACGTGAAAGGAGCTATAAGAAAGCTGGAAAGTTTTTTTCTAGGAGGCTACAAATTTCGGCTTTAGCATCGGTATTTGTATCAATCCAATGTAGTGACTGGTCACGAAGCAACCAAGTCAGTTGTCGTTTTGCGTAATTGCGGCTGTGTTGTTTTATTTTTTCTACGGCATCATTTAAGCTGCATTTTCCGTCAAAAAAATCAAATAGCTCTACGTAGCCCACGGTATTTAATGGCGGGTATTGGCGGTAAGGAAACATTGCTTTTGCTTCTTCTAAAAGTCCGGATTGCATCATCAAGTCCACGCGCTCATTGATGCGGGCATACAATAATTCCCTTGGAAGGTTCAAAGCAAATTTTATCAACTCAAAGGGCCGTTCCTTTTTTAGGCCACTTTGAAAAGATCTAATGCTGTTTCCGTTACTGCGCACGAAGCTCAAAGCTCGCATCAACCTTGCTGGATTTTGCCACTCGGCACTACCGACAAATTGAGGGTCTTCTTTAGCCAAAGCTTCCTGTAGCCAATCAAGGCCATTCTCTTTGTATCCCGCTTCTACAGTGGCTTTCATAGCCTCGCTTACTGCTGGCATTTCGTCCAAGCCTTCACATAGGGCTTTGATATAAAGCCCCGTGCCGCCGCAGACGATTGCTACTGAATTTGTACTGAAAATTTCTTCTAAATAGCCAAGTGCGAGACGTTCAAAAGATGCTGCATCTTGCGGTTCGCTTACCAGAAATTCATTGATGAAATAGTGCTTTACCTCGGTCAATTCCGCAAGGCTAGGCTGCGCGGTACCAATGGGCATTCCTTGATAGCATTGCCGGGAATCGGCAGAAATAATGGCGGTATTAAATCGCTTAGCAAGGGCAATGGATATCCTGGTTTTGCCGACTGCCGTTGGGCCGGTAAGTACGAGTAAAGTGTTGTGCTTTTTAACCAATGAGTCTTTGTTTTCTGCTTTCGCGAAATGAATTTTTTTCTTGAGGAAAAGGGAATCAATTGGCTGTTCTATTCTTCCGGAAAGCTATCGTCGGCTTCGTTTGAGCCTTCTGAACTGTCTTCGCCTTCATCGCTAAAGCCTTCGGCCATGTCTTCTTCATCGAGGTCGTAAGCTTCTTCTATCTCCATTATTTTTTCTCCGGCTATGCCTTTGATGCCATATTGGGCAGGGCCTATGCCCTCCCGGCGAAATACAAACGGATAATGTTTGTCGCTCTCTAGGTCTTTACTCATGCCAATCAACTCCACCAAAAATGTCCAATGCTTCACAGGGTCATACTCGTACACAAATTTTTGGCTGGGCGTAGCGATGAGTGCAGACAACGGTGTCTTAATCATAGAAAGTGCAGGCGCATCTTTTTTATTGCTCAAGACTTCTGAGGAGAATTCTCGGCCTCTATCCCAACGGTCGTTGCTTTCAAAGAATGATGCAGCGTGCTTGCCATCAAACTCCCACGCTTTGATGATGGCTTTATTGAAATCCATAAGGGTTTGGGAGGCCTCCACCTCGATATCTCGATAGCTCAACTCATCTTCTTCCCAATAAACGCGGAGACGGTATAACGACATGGCGTAAAGATAATCGCTCGGAGTCGATAGGGTGAATTCGACGGCAGGTTTTTGATAAAGCTGGGCGGCGGCAGAGGCTTTTCATTGGCGAAAAATAGCTGGAGTTGAGGGAGTGATTGAAGCGATTATCTTTTTTTTGCTTTTTCAGAAAGGTTAGAATGAAATTGAAGTCTGAAGGCGAAAAAATAATCTTGGCTGAGCAGAGACCAGCAAAGCCGGTAAAGCGTGCCCCTGCTGCTTCTAAGCTTAGTTTTCCGCTTGAAGCTACCTTGAAAAAAGGCGACAGGAGAACACCCAAATTTCTGCGAATTTGATGCGGTTTTTTTCGGTGGAAATTTTGGAAAAAGACTGATTCCTAGTGAGGTTTAAAAATCAATACCCAACTTCATGATGCTA
>JBDTKK010000154.1:0-3620 GCA_039935335.1 Chitinophagaceae bacterium | reverse complement strand
CTTCTTTTATAGAAATTGCTTTTCAAACTTAGTTGAGGTCAAACCTATCGAGGTTCATCACCTTATTCCAAGCGGCAACGAAGTCTTTTACAAACTTCTCTTTTGCATCGTCGCAAGCATAGACTTCAGCAATGGCGCGAAGCTCGGAATTGGAACCAAAAATTAAATCGACACGCGTTCCAGTCCATTTCAATTCACCAGTTTTTCGGTCTCGACCTTCAAACAAGTCATTGCTTTCAGAGGTTGGTTTCCACACCGTATTCATGTCAATAAGGTTCAGGAAGAAATCGTTGCTCAAAGTGCCGGGACGCGTGGTGAAAACGCCGTGATTAGCACCGTCAAAATTCGTTTGCAAGACGCGCATTCCACCTACAAGAGCCGTCATTTCTGGCGCGGTAAGGCAGAGTAATTGTGCTTTGTCCACCAGCAATTCTTCGGCCAATACGTTGTGATAGTTGTTCACATAGTTGCGGAAGCCATCGGCAGCGGGTTTCATCGCCTCAAAAGATTCTACTTCGGTCTCTTCTTGACTGGCATCTGTCCGACCACTAGTAAAGGGCACAATAACGTTGTATCCCGCGTCAGCAGCGGCTTTCTGGATAGCAGCACATCCGCCCAGCACAATGAGGTCGGCCAGAGAAATGCGCTTATTTCCTGTTTGACTGCTGTTGAAATTGCCTTGAACTTCTTCCAGTGTAGCAATGACTTTAGAAAGCTGAGTTGGGTTGTTCACTTCCCAATCTTTCTGCGGTGCAAGGCGTACACGAGCACCATTGGCACCACCCCTTTTATCAGAGCCGCGGAAGGTAGCAGCAGAAGCCCAAGCCGTGCTCACGAGTTCGGAAATTTTAAGTCCAGATTCGAGGATGGATTTCTTAAGCGAAGCAATATCTGCATCATCAACCAAGTCATAATTCCGCGCAGGAATCGGGTCTTGCCAAATCAAAATTTCAGAGGGCACATCCTTGCCAAGGTAGCGCACCAGAGGTCCCATATCGCGGTGCGTCAACTTAAACCAAGCACGAGAAAAAGCATCGGCAAATTCAGTGGGATTTTCGTAGAAATGTCGAGACACTTTCTCATAAGCCGGATCCATTCTCAAAGACAAATCGGTAGTAAGCATGAAGGGGTCTCGCTTGAGGGAAGGGTTATGCGCATCGGGCACAGAACCCGCGCCAGCACCGTCTTTCGGCTTCCATTGGTGCGCACCAGCAGGGCTTTTTGTAAGCTCCCATTCATAGCCAAATAGGGTTTCAAAAAAGTTGTTGTCCCATTGGGTTGGTGTCTTAGTCCAAGCACCTTCCAGGCCACTGGTAATCGTATCATTTCCAACTCCGGTACCGAAAGAATTCTTCCAACCCAAGCCTTGCATTTCGAGTCCGGCGGCTGCAGGTTCAGGGCCAACATATTTACTCGGGTCTGCCGCGCCGTGGGTCTTACCAAAGGTGTGTCCGCCAGCAATCAAAGCGACAGTTTCGTAATCGTTCATTGCCATGCGGCCAAAGGTTTCGCGGATGTCTTTAGCTGCTGCAATCGGGTCAGGATTTCCGTTAGGGCCTTCAGGATTTACATAGATGAGTCCCATCTGCACAGCGGCCAATGGGTTCTCCAATTCTCTATCGCCAGAGTAGCGCTTATCACCCATCCATTCTGCTTCAGAACCCCAATAAACATCTTCGGAAGGCTCCCAGACATCTGCACGACCACCACCAAAACCGAAGGGTTTTAAGCCCATAGATTCGATGGCACAATTGCCGGTGAGCACCAATAAATCAGCCCAAGAAAGCTTCTTTCCGTATTTCTGTTTGATAGGCCAAAGCAAGCGGCGAGCTTTGTCCAGACTGGCGTTATCCGGCCAGCTATTGAGCGGAGCAAAGCGCTGTGTGCCAAACCCTGCACCACCGCGACCATCATGGATTCGATAGGTACCTGCACTATGCCAGGCCATCCTCACAAAGAAAGGGCCGTAGTGTCCGTAGTCGGCAGGCCACCAATCTTGAGAGTCCGTCATCAACGCGGTGATGTCCTTTTTCACAGCGTCTAGGTCAAGGCTTTTGAACTCTTTTGCGTAATCAAAATCTGCACCCATTGGGTTAGAAAGCGTAGAGTTTTGCCGGAGGATGTTCAGCTTGAGCAGGTTTGGCCACCAATCGCGTAGCGTATTGCCGCCACCAGCGGTTTTCGTCAACGTGCCGCTGGTAAAAGGGCAAGTTGCTGGTCCATTCATTTCAAACACCGTGGTGCTTGCATCTTTTTCGTTTGCCATGAGGAAGTGTATTTTAGGTAAAGAATAACGTAGGGAGGTCAAATATACAGGCATATCCCTCGTGCTAAATTTCTTGTGGAAACAGGGCAATAGAAAATAACATTATTGCAAAAAGTGGACAATAAAAGTGTAGGGGAAATTCGTCTAAACAAATGATGGCTATAAGTTGAAATGTGGGCTTTGCCCCCTCAATTCCCATTGTTCCTAGACCCCAGTTTCGATTCGCCCGCGTATGAACAAATAAGTTCCTTCGCTTTTCTTATCCGTGGATTGGACTGTGGATTTTGGATTTTGGTTGATGATTGTGGGAGCGACACCTTTTCGAACTACCAAATGAGTCGCAACTGCTATGAATGAGCCTTTTCGAGCTGTTAAATGAGCTGTAACTGCTATGATTTAGCCGTTTCGAGCTATCAAATGGGATATAGCGACTATGAATGAGCCTTTTCGAGCGTTTAAATGGGTAATAAGAATCATGAATCGCTCTAAAAGGTGATTAAAACTGCAATTGTGGCTGATGAAACGGCAATTGTGGCCGATGAAGTACTCTAAGAGATTTTTGAGGAAGCTTCCGCCCCGGCGCGTGTCTTCACGCGTCCAGAATAGGGTTTTTCCGAGTTGGCGCGTGTCTGCGACTCGGCCTAAACATTTAAGTAGTTTTCTAAGAAAGAAATAAGTGGAAGAACTCTTTGGAAATTGGACTTGGCGAGCGGGATATTGAGTTCTTATAGCTGGATTTATCAATGTTTATTGGTCACGGGTCAAGGACCCACGCCAGCCATTTATGCTGTGATTATGTTGAGACCGGAATGTGCCAGCGGGGAGCGAACTAATGTTCTAAGCCAACGATGGCAGCATCGGCTTTTGCCGAAGGCTAAAAAATGGCTTCGAAATGCTTGGCGGCTTCGCCGAAAGTGGAGGCGGAGGCTTGGCCTGCGGCAAAGGGGGGACTGTTATATGCTAATCGTGTTTTCTTGGAACGGATGCTTGAGGCAATTTAGCCGACAATAAAACCCCGCGAAATGAGGTTCAAACTCCAATAGATACTTACCTTGTGGCACTTATTTTTGAGTTGCAAAACTTTTAAAATGATTGAAACTATGCTGAAAAATACAGTTGGACGACAATGCAACGGCGAAGATTTTAATTGTGGTAAATGCGCACCAAGAAATGCAATGGCTAGCCGATGCGTTCTTGTACTGATATTGAATTTGCTCTTGGCAACTAGTGGTTTCGCACAGTTAGCTCAACTTACACAAATTCAGAAAAATAGGCAACTTGTAGAACACTACCTCGATACCAAGCAATACGACAGTGCGGCGATTTTCGGTAAAAGGATTATCAATGATAAGAC
>JBDTKK010000153.1:0-3322 GCA_039935335.1 Chitinophagaceae bacterium | reverse complement strand
ATGTTGATTGCTGATGGGTTTGTGGGGATGAAGGAAGTGTTGTGGTTTTTGGAGGGGATGGGGGATAATTCTTAGCTTTTAATTACTTTTGAGGAAATGGGATAATTATGCAACGGCTAGTGGTAGAAATTGAATCGATGGTTAGGGCTAAGGAATTACAATCAATGCTCGTGGAGTTGAAATTTGTGAAAAAGGTGACGAATGTTTCTCATACAGCAGGTTTGCCTATTGCATTTAAAGAATATGAGGAGGAAAAGAGGGCAATTGTACATCGCAAGAATAAAGCGATTGTAAAATATATTTAGTGTCCTGCACTTTATACCTTCTCAATAAATTGCATAAAATTTCCCCATGCCTGAAACAGAAATCTCCGGCTCAACTCCCTTTTCAGCCTCACTCCTCAAAGCAGCAAAAGCCTGCACCGTTCGCGAATGTGATGAAACTAAAAAGCGCAGTTTTGTAGCTTATGTTGATGAAGGCGAGGGCACTTTTGATGTGACTTTGCAACTGGATGCTGAGGGCAATATTGTAAACTCTTCCTGCGATTGTGAGTTGCCTAATACCTGTAAACACATCGTCGCACTCTTCATTTTTCTTTCAGAAAATCAGAAAGTCGCTGTTTCGGTAGTTCCTAAAAAGAAAGCTACAAAAGTCAAAAATGTGTTGCCGCACGAAGCTTTATTTGAAGAGGCAGACGCAGAAAAGCTCAAGGATTGGCTGCGCGGCATATTGGCAACTAATAAGGAATTAGCACTAACCTTTACCCATCAATTTAGAAATACAGATAGAATTCTTTCTCCTGAGGAAGCGATAACAATCACTAATGATGCAGTAAAATCCGTGATGGGCAGGGCGCACAATCCGGATCCTAATCAAGTCAAGAGGATTTTGGGGCTTTGGAAAACGCTTCATAAGCCCATTGTTGATGGATACAAAAAGGGACTGGCCGATGAGAATGGCTTCAAAGCACTTCAGGCAATGTTAGATGTAGTTTATTCGTTTTATCGTCAGCATCATTTTGCCAACAATGCCTATCATTATATCGCCCATATATTAGAGGAGTTGGCACCACAAATAGCAACATTAGCGCAACTCGAAGCCTTCGAAAAAGCAACTGGTTTTTTTATTGATAATCTACAGGGCAAGTTTGACACCCGACCAAATTATCTAATCTTTTTGCAAAAGGTAATGAGTATTTCTTCTTCTGCGAGAAAAGTGAATTTAGCGCATCGTTTAGCGACAAATTATAGCGAATATCTATCCAAATATGGTGAACCAAAGAACTATTATTTTTCGGAGACAATGCTTATTATGATAATAGATGCAGGTCTGTTTACTACTTATGCAGATGCCTTTAAGCCGATTCCTTGTGCCAATGCCTTCAACGGAAAACTTCTTAGCGCTCTCATAAACGCCGGAATGTATCAAAAGGCGGAACAAATTGCTTGGGCTCAAATTTCTGCGAGCACAGATATTGAGTATAATAATCGATATTTGTTGCTCCTTAGAGAATTGTACCAAAGGACGAATAATTTGGCCGGACAGGCAAAAGTGGCAGTAGAGTTGTTGCCTCAAACCTTTGATTTTGACGATTATTTGCTTGCAATATCGGTGATGGAAGATCCGTCTATGCGGGTCACTCTTAGGCGGAAATTGTTTAAGCGTGCAAGACACATGGCAATGCACAACAAAGCAGCACGAGATTTCTCTATAAGGATTTTGGTTTTTGAAGAGAAATGGGATAATTTAATTAATTATGTGGATGATTACGGAACTCGGCTGACCAATGAGCAGATTTTGGAAAATTTTGAGCAGATGTATTCTTACAACTCACAACTATTGTTATATAAATTATTGAGCCGAAGGTATGATACCGAATGGGCTACGGGCTTTGAAATTGACAAACCAGAAACGCAGACATTAGCAAACAAAATTTTTGAGAGGTGTGATAGTGAAAAATTGCGTCATGACTTAACCTTAAAACTTCCCAGTAAGATTCATGATTTTGAAAAGAAGAGTATCATTAGAAAGCTGAAGATATTATTAGACATAAAATAACTGATAGTCAATGAAGTTACTTCCTTCAAGTTACTGCTCCCAGACACCATGACTCTTGTATGTAGTCTGGTTGTCTTCATCCATAAATGAAGAGACGGACATTCCAGCAAGCGTGATGTGTACTTCCCGCAACTATATTTCTTGGATGGAGAATGAACGGTCGAGCATTAAGATTGAAATTCTGTATAAAATAGTAACGTTGGGCATCGGTCAGGAACTAAATATTTTTATCGGAGGCGAACCAAAAATCTCCGGCGGCAGGAATCAAGCTTACGCGAAATATCTTTAGTGTTTTGCACTCCATCATTTCTCCATAAATTGCACAAAATTCCCCCATGCCCGAAACAGAAATCTCCGGCTCAACTCCCTTTCCACCCTCACTCCTCAAAGCGGCAAAAGCCTGCACCGTCCGCGAATGTGATGAAACCGAAAAGCGCAGTTTCGTTGCTTATGTAGATGAAGGCGAGGAAACTTATGACGTGTCCATTCAACTGGATAACAAGGGGAATATCGTAAAATCTTCCTGCGATTGTGACTTGCCCAATACCTGTAATCATATCGCGGCATTGTTCGTTTTCCTTTCAGAAAATCGGAAAATTAAAGTTGCTGTTGTGCCTAAAAAGAAAGCAGCAAAAGCCAAAAAGGCATTGCCACATGAGCCATTGCTCGAGGAAGCGGACACTGAAAAACTCAAGGATTGGCTGCGCGGAATTTTGGCGGACAATAAAGAATTGGCCTTTGCTTTTCAACATCATTTTACAAACAAAGACAAAGCATTTACGGCTGCGGAAGCTGAGAAAATGACTAATGATGCCATCAAAACGGTGATGGGTCGGAAGAAATATCCGGACAATACTCAAATCAAAAGCATATTGGAGCTTTGGAAGAAACTTCATGTACCCATAATAGAAAGATACAAAGCCGGCCCGGCTGATGAAAGCTGTTTTGCACCACTTAACGCTACTTTTGATGCCTGTTTTTCATTCTACAGTTGCTATTCTGAAACGGAAAAGCTCTCTAATTATGTCAATAAAATACTGGCTGATTTGGCAATACAATTGGCTACTTTAGCGCAGGACGAAGCCTTTGAAAAGGCAATAGGATTCTTTATTGATAAGTTGCATAAAGGCCATGAGCTTCAGACCTATTACCTTGTTTTTCTCCAAAAATTAATTGAAGATTGTTCGCCTGAAAGAGCTCAAAGTGTGGCGCGGCAATTGGCCAAAGATTATGAAAAGCTACTCCTTAAAAGTGAGCACTCCAT
>JBDTKK010000152.1:0-24741 GCA_039935335.1 Chitinophagaceae bacterium | reverse complement strand
CGAAACAGGATTTTTTATCCACAAATTCAGGACGAGAACAGAAGAAACAGGAAAGCGATTAACAGCAAAAAATTACCACCAAAAGAAGGCTGGAGTAATTGGTACAGTTCGGTTTTTCTTCACAAAGGAGGACTTGGACTTGCGAATTCGTCGCCTCTTTCCAAAACAAAAACAATGCAGGTTTGGGCCTGCGAGCGAAATATAATTGATGAAAAGTGAAAGCCACACGGAACCCTCAGAGCCGCTACAGGATTGGGATGCAGCCTGGAAGCGGTGTCTGGATATTATTAGAGATAATGTCCCTCAACGGACGTTTCAGACGTGGTTTGAACCTATACACGCTGTCGCTCTTCTCGGTAATATTCTCACCCTTCAAGTGCCTTCACAGTTCTTTTATGAGTGGCTCGAGGAGCATTATGTAGAGCTGCTCGGCAAGACGATTAAACGCGTCATGGGGCGCGAAGGCAGGATAGAGTATCGGATTATGATGGAAGGACGGGGGCATAACAATCCAGCATCAGTAAAAGTGCCTGCCAGCACCTATCCGCGGATGACGATAGAAAGTAATTCTATAGAGCTTCCGCTGACCATGAAGGATCCTTTTGCAATCAAAAATCCTTATTCTATTCCCGGCCTGAAGCGTGTGTCCATTGACCCTCAACTGAATGCCAGCTACACTTTTGAAAACTTTATTGAAGGCGATTGCAATCGCGTAGCCCGTAGCGCAGGGGCGCATGTTGCTCAAAAGCCCGGTACTACGGCATTTAACCCCTTAGTCATCTTTGGTAGCGTTGGTTGTGGCAAGACGCATTTGGCGCAAGCAATAGGTAATGATGTACGGCAAAGACACCCCAAGAAGAGTGTACTTTACGTGAGCGCAGAGAAGTTTATCAACCAGTTTATAGATCACTCCCGCAATAACGAGGTGAATGATTTTATCCATTTCTACCAACTGATAGACGTGTTGATAGTAGATGATATCCAGTTCATGGTACCAGCTACTAAGACTCAAGATGTTTTCTTCGCTATTTTTAACCATCTCCATCAAAGTGGGAAACAGATTATACTCACTTCAGATACTGCCCCAAAAGACCTAGAAGGCATGCAGGATAGGCTTTTGAGCCGTTTCCGTTGGGGATTGAATGCTGATATCCAAACACCTGAATTTGAGACGCGTCGAGCTATTCTTCGCTTGAAGATGAAGCATGAAGGGCTCGAGATGCCTGAGGACGTTATTGAGTACATTGCCTACAACGTGCAGACGAATGTTCGCGAGCTGGAAGGTGCGCTCATAGCTATTCTTGCCCAAAGTACGCTCAATAAAAAGGAAATTGACATTGAACTGGCAAAGCGTGTGATGAAGAATTTTGTGAAGACGGCAGCTAAGGAAATGACGATTGAGAACATTCAGAAGCTAGTCTGTACTTATTTCAATATGCCTTACGACCGTTTGCTTGCTAAGACGCGCCGGAGGGAAGTGGTACAGGCGAGGCAAATCACGATGTTTTTGGCCAAGAAGTTTACCAAGAACTCTTTAAAGAATATTGGGCAACACTTTGGCGGTTTTGACCACACGACGGTAATACATTCTTGCCAGACGGTGGAGAATTTGATGGACACCGATACGAGCTATAAGGAGCAGGTGCAGGAGATAACGCACAAGTTGCAGTTGGCGAGTATTTAGGGGCGCAGCGTAAGCTGCGCCTGAGACTTGAAACAGCGTCCGCTGTTTTTCTATTTTAGGATAAGGTTTCTCAAAAGTCCGGTATCGCCTAAATAATCTGCGGCACTACTCCATTTCCAATATTCAGGCTGTATTACAAATCCCGCTACGACAGGTTTTAGGTGAAGAAAAGTTAGTGCTCTTTCAAAAAGTGAATCCGTGTTCAGCAACACTGGATTACTCCCGTCCTGTCGCCACAATTGGAATTCATTGTTCCTAGAATTGTATTTCCCTTCTCGTTCTAGCAAGAAGGGCAACCAATCGGCTTTAGTCCTGTCTACATTCTTGTACAAAAGTTCTTTGACGGTTTTGGAAGTAAAACTTTTGAAATCCCGCATCACGTAACCGAGTGGCTTATCGCCATGACCACTAACAATTAAGCTCACTTCTTCCGGCATAATTACCCAGGCGTGTACGTTGAGCCCTTTTTTCTCCTGACAGAATTGAAGGCTGTCTATGATGATTTGGCGATACTCATCTTTATTGAAGACAGGTATTTGCCTGACAACCGTAGCGCTTAGAAAATAGATTTCGCCTTTGGGTGGGAGCGAGGTGAAATTCTTATTCATTTGTCAAAATCAAGCAGAAAAAAGAGGAAGTTTGTATCAGGAAAAGGGTGCACAAAATAACGTACAGCTCGGTGTTTCGTAGTATAGGTTTAGAATTCAAATTCCAGATATCACGGGCAGCGGACGCTGCCCCAAGTCCCCGAGGCAGCTTACGCTGCCTCGCCCCCTACATCACCACCACCTGCACCGTGTTCCTTGTCTTTTGCTCCAGCAATACCGTCCTGTTCCTAATCATTCCAAACAATATCTCTGGCGTAAAATGCCGGATAGTCAATAGGCTCACATCCTCATTCCTCCGCACTTTATAATCCACACTCAGCGCCTTAATAACTGCTTCAATTTTCTCTGGATTATTATCTAAGCACGCAATGAATGAAATCGCTGCATTCTGAATCATATTCACCCGGACTTTGAGCCTTGCAAAAGTGTCGTAAAGGAAACTAAGCGCGTCTTCCGTAATAAAAGAAAAGTCCAGAGTAGTGACTTGTAGCAACACCTGTTCGCGCTTCCAAACTATTATTGGAGGGTACGCGATTTGGGTATCGTTGGCGTGGATAATTGTTCCTCGTTCTTTCTTGTCGAGGAAGCATTTTACGTAAAGTGGAATGCCGGCATTGTGCAAGGGTTTAATGGTTTTTGGGTGGATAACTTGGGCACCGTAGTAGGCCATCTCAATCACTTCGTGGTAGGTGATATCAGGTATTTGAACCGTGTCTGGAAATAGTTTGGGGTCTGCGTTTCGGAGTCCGGCAACATCCTTCCAGATTGTCACTGAATCCGCACCCAACATGGACGCGAGTAGAGCTGCGGTATAGTCGGAACCTTCGCGACCAAGCGTCACAGATTGATTGTTGTCTGTAGCTCCAATGAAGCCTTGTGTGATAACGCGCAGACCTGTGTTTAAGGCAGGTAGAATGATTGCTTTTGCTTGCGCTTTCGTGTATTCAATGTCCACTCGAGCATCTCTCCAGGTGTCATCAGTACGAATTATTTGGCGAGCATCCAGCCAAGTATTTGCCAGTTTCTCTTGGGCTAAAAAGAGGGCAAAGATGCGGGTACTCAAAAGCTCGCCGATGCAAACTATCTGGTCGTAGCTGTAATCATATTTATTAGCATCTGCGTCATCTATAGCCCATTGGAGTTCAGTAAAAAAAGTGGCAAGGATTTGCTTAGCAGTAACGATGCTTTCAGGAGATAAAATGTCCTCGGCATACTCATAATGTTGCGTTTCGAGATTATGCGCGAGAGCGTGTGCGCCGTCCTTATCATCATCGCAAGCTGCCTTCACTATTTCTTCGAGTGCATTGGTGGTTTTGCCCATTGCGGATACCACCACTAAGAGCTCTTTTGGAGCATCCTGAACAATGGGTAACAGAGCTCGCATTCGCTCTGGCGTTGCGATGGAGGCACCGCCGAATTTGTAAACCATCATGGTACTTGAATTAAAATTTGCTTGCAGAGAGTTCTGAATGTTTAGAATAATGCCTGTGGATTTTTTAATGAAAAAGTTCTTCTTTTCCTTTTGGTCGTTTGTCTTGAAGCCACTGAAAACGACTCAAGCGCATAGTAGGAAGATTAGCTTTACTCATCGGCGTAAGCTTTTGTTTTGGCTCTTGCTCGATGAGTATTTTCTTGATTTTAGAATCTTCAAAAAAGACTTTCATTCGTTCACCTTCTGCCTGTACGACACCGAGGTAGGCGTCATTATCATCCTTCGAATAATAGATGCTTTCGGCGGAAGGGAAAACGACCATGTAGTCGAGTTTGTTTTTCGTGAAATAGCCTGTCAAAGTCTTGCCTTGAACTTGATCAAAGAGTTGGGCTTTTACTGGCCCGGAGCGCGATACGACTAAAGCATTATTCGGTACGAAAAGGCGTTTGATACTGCTGGTATCCACGTAAAGAAGGATTGTATCTCCAGTAATCTGGCTTTCTCGGCTCCAGGCTACTGGTTTACCCATCATCTTCATCACAGAATCGCGTTGAGAATAAGAAATACTGTCGCAAAGCCCTTGAAGCGAATCGCTCCAGATGCGCACGTGATGGTAGCCAATAAAATATCGGGGCACTGTGCTGTCCGCTGGAGTCGTTTGCTGGTCGCGGATTGTAGCAGAATCGCTTTCCTTTTTTTGTTGGAAAGGGATTTTTCTTTTTTCGCTTTTCGAGAGATTTTTGTTGGAAAGAATTTTGGTAGAATCCTGCGCCAAAACTGATTGTTTCCTTTGGTCTGGTGCCGAGTAGAAAGTGTCCGCAGCGATGTACAAACTATCCTTGCCATTCACATTGAGTAGCACTGGTTTTTTGGTAGCAAAAAGTCTTTTGTCAATCTCATTGTAGGTTGCATACCCACTCCACATCGTTGACTTTTTGGAGGTGTCAATCACGATAACATTACCCGTTGCTTTTCCAAAACCAGTAACCCGATTGTAGTCAATTTTATCTCCTTCAATGTATTGCGCATCTTGCTGCATTGAAGAGCGTGAACTGAAGTGTGCAATCTCATTCTTGGAGTCGTAAACACCGCTGCTGGTGCGGAGTTCGCTCTTATCGTTGGTCACTACGGAAGGCCCATAAAAGGTCACTACTTTGCTGTTTGTATTATAGCCAAGGTCATCGGATGTGACGTTGTATTTCGGGTCGTTTACCAAGACTTCTCCTTTGAATCGAGCGTCTTTTGATTGGGTATTGTAAGACCCAGCATTGCTCGACAAAGTAGTAGCATCGCTCTCTAAAGTGCCACCATTGGTGTAGATGCCTATTTTGCTATTAAGGTCGTACGTAAGGTCTTCACTCCAGAGGTTATTCTTACCATCAGTGAGCGATACATTTCCTTTCAGGTAAGCTAGCTTTTTATTGCCAGTGTAGCGTAGATAATCGCTACTCACTTGTGTGCCTCCAGACTGTACAATATGCACATTGCCGAAGGCCTCCATATTGTTGGTTAAAAGATTGAGATAGGCACTATCGCAGGTCATAGTAGTCGTGCCTTGTTGCAATTGCACATTCTCCACAAGGCGTTGTAGCAGCCCGCTGTCCGTCTGCATTCCGTAGCTGTTTTTTGCAGAAAGAATATTGACGATTACGTTCCTGGAAGTATCCGTCGGAGCAGCAAAAACAGATCTACCTCCAAAGAAAAAAAGGAAGAGGAAAATGCAGTAAAATGGACGAAAGAAAGGTGTAGGCACAACGTGTAAAACGGCGCGAAGATAAGTTAGTCGCCCACCCGTGCTTTCCTGCCAAAAATAGTGATGTTGATATAGCGCCATGGGTGCGCTTTTAAATCTGCTGAAAGATTGCCCAAATCTGATGCAGTTTTAGTCAAGTTTTGGTACAAAGCTTTATCATTTATTAACAAGCCCATACTGCCTTCATTGTGATTTATTTTCTGGACGATTTCATTAAGATTGGCTGCTACGTCGTCCACCTTTTTGATGGCCTCTTGTATCGGGGCTTGCGCTAGCTTATCTGTTGTGTTCTTCAGGTTGTTTAAAGTCTTGTCGATATTGTCATTGTTCTTTGCAAGGTTGCTGGTAATCTTATCCGCGTTTTGCACCACGCGCTCCACGGCATCACCCTGAGCATTTAGCTTGCCCGCAAGGCTTTTAAAGCTTTCCATGGTAGTATGAAGTGCCGCTATGGAATTCTGTAAATCCGCCCGAGCTTGAGGAGAGAGTATCTCATTCACACCGTTCAATACTGAATCAATGCTATTCACCATCTTTCGTACATCTTTAAGCAGTGGAGTAACTTCGACAGATAGATTGTCCAAGAGGCCACCTTCTACAGTCGTAGGTAGTTGCGCACCATCATCTATTTGGTCGTTAGAGTTTCCGAGTTCAAGAGAAATGCCCTTATTTCCCAAAAGGTCTAAAGAGGTAAGTTTTGCGATAGTTCCCTTTGGTAAACGAGTCTTCTTACTGATTTCTATAACCACATCCACCTTGCCATCCAATTGTTTTTCGTTCAACAGAATATCTGAAACCTTACCCACCTTTAAGCCATGAATTTGGACAGTAGCAGAAGGTTGTAAGCCCTGTACATTGTCATACAGCGCGTGGTAGGTATAGACTCCCGAGAAAATATTGGAGCCCTTTAAAAAATAAAATCCTACAAAAAATACGAGGATGGATACGGCTACTAATAGGCCAATGCGGGCTTCTTTGGACATGTTGATGGAATACCAGAGTAAAAGTAACGCTTGAAACTTGTTCGCTGCGTTGATAAAAAATTGCGCCAGTCAAGCTATTTATAGAAATGGAAAGCTACTCAGAAACAGTCTTTTTCCTCCGAATGTGTTCGGAAGGGAGAATCTCAAGTGGCATCTTAGAACGAAATTCGTGGGATTCTGTTCCTACTTTTAAGTAGAAATCAAGAACATTAAGTTCGGAATTTTATTTTTCGGACTGACTCCTTACATTTGCGCAAAATTTTGGGGGCTGCCCTATGAGATTGTTTCGAATCCTTACTTTATTAGTACTATCATTTTTGCTCACTTCCAGCGCGAGTTTCGCGCAGGATAATTCTGCTGAAGTCATCAATATGGTGCATCAGGATGAGAAAGAAAAGAAGCTTGACGTTGCTGGAGTCATGTTTAGCCACGTGGGTGATTCTCATGAGTGGCATTTGTTTGGCTTTCGGGGGCATCCTATTTCTATCCCACTTCCGGTCATCGTTTACACGAAAACAGGTGGAATTCAAATCTTTTCGTCCTCGCATTTCAATTACCATGAAATGGAGGAGCATACACTTTCTGACGAAAAAACGCATATTTCTAACTCCTACAACGGTTTCCATCTGGAGCAGAACTTGAAAGAAAAGCTCATTGCCGACAATGGAGATAAAGTCTATGACTTTTCGCTAACCAAGAACGTCATCGCTATGCTTCTGGGCATTTTGCTGTTGCTCTGGATTATTTTGAGCGTAGCAAAAAAATATCAGGTTCATGGCCATACAAAAGCACCAAGTGGGTTTCAAAATGCCTTTGAGCCAATCGTTACTTTTATGAGGGACGAAGTAGCAAAACCAAATTTGGGCTACCAATACAAACGGTTTATGCCCTTGATTCTTACTTTGTTTTTCTTTATTTGGATAAATAATCTTTTAGGCATCCTTCCTTTTGGTTTCAATTTCACAGGAAACATTGCGGTAACGCTTTGTTTATCTGTTGTAGCGTTTATTGTCATGCTTTGGAACGCAAATAAGCATTTTTGGAGTCACCTACTTAATCCTCCTGGCATTCATTGGAGCATCAAATGGTTGCTTGTGTTTATTGAAATACTCTCATTGTTTGTGAAGCCAGTGGCACTGACAATACGTCTTTTCGCAAATATTCTTGCAGGACACATCGTAATCCTGAGTGTCATCTTTATGATTTTTATTTTTGGTACATTGAATAAGGGTGTTGGGATTGGTTTTATTCCAGTTTCGCTCGCTTTTTCCGTTTTTATGTTTATGTTGGAGTTGATGGTAGGCGCTATTCAGGCCTTCATCTTTGCAAACCTTACTGCAGTATTTATTGGTCAGGCTATTGAAGAAACCTCACATCACCATGACGAGGCGCATCATTCCGACGACCATAATGAAATAACTGGCCAGCAGTATCACGTTTCAGAAATGGAAGTAATTGCGTAGTTAGTATTTAGTATCAAGTATTTAGTATCAAAATGTTGGGACATTAAAACAATAGTAAACTCTCTTTCCATTCTTCTTAGTGTTCTAAGTGTCTTAGTGGTTAATCCTCAAATTTTCAAATCAACCTAGTTTTTTCACCCAAATCCATATATACATGTCGTTGTTAAACACAATTCTGTTGCAAGCTGGAGACGCTATCGCAATCGCGAAAGCTCAGTCTGGCGGTATTTCACACGCAGGCGGTGCCATTGGTGCCGGCCTTGCTGCCCTTGGTGCAGGCGTTGGTATCGGTCAGATTGGTAAAGGCGCGGTAGAGGCTATTGCCCGCCAACCAGAAGCGATGGGCGATATCCGTGCGAATATGATCCTAACTGCCGCCTTCGTTGAGGGTGTGGCACTGTTCGGCGTAATCGCTGGTATCCTCGCTATCGTGCTTTAAGAGTTTTTTTACTCTTGCAGAACAAAGCTTAAACTGTGCCCAACGCAAAGGGCCGAGGGCGCAGTTTTCTTTTTGAAAATTAATTTGGTTGAAAAAAATCGCGAAAGCAATTCCTTCCGCGCAGAAACAAGAAAATCGTTTAAAAATTTAAAATCGCATGGATTTATTAACTCCCGAACTTGGATTATTTGTCTGGACGCTTCTCGCCTTTGGCATTGTCTATTTTATCCTCAAAAAATTTGCCTGGAAGCCCATTCTTAGTGTATTAGATGAGCGTGAAAAGGGCATTGCCGATTCTATTGCCACAGCAGAACGCGTACAAGCTGAAATGGCTCAACTGAAAAGCGAGAACGAAAAATTGATGCAAACCGCACGCGAAGAACGTAGCGCTATGCTCAATGAAGCTAAGCAAATGAGCGATTCTATTATTAATAAAGCAAAAGAAGATACCCGCGCCATTGCTGATAAAATGATTGCTGATGCGCAGCAACAAATCACACAGCAAAAGATGGCCGCGATGACCGATGTGAAAAACCAAATCGGAATACTTGCCGTAGAAGTTGCCGAAAAAGTATTGCGTCAAAAATTGGGAACCGAAGAAGCTCAAAATGCTTATAACGAGCTACTTTCTAAAGACGTTTCTCTGAACTAAAGTGGGAACGAAGGTTTTACTATAAATCTTCAAATCTTCAAATCTTCAAATCCGCACCATGCTTAATCCCCGCCTTGCCTCAAGATATGCTAAAAGCCTGCTCGATTTGGCTATAGAACGAAAATCTATCGAGGAAACTTTAAAGGATATCAAGCTCGTTCATGCTACTGTTCAAGCTAATCCTGAATTAGCCTTGGTGCTGAAAAGTCCCGTCATTAAAGGAGATAAAAAGGAAGCCATTATTGAAGCTATTTTCAAAAGCCAATTGACGCCTATCACCCGCGGTTTCATTCGATTGCTAATTTCAAAAGGCAGGGAAAGTGTCCTACCCGAAATGCTCACTGCTTTCATTCATCAATACAAAGTGATGAACCATATTAGCCAAGTACAACTCATTACCGCAACTCCAGTTAGTGAATCCATAAAGGAAAGCATTCGCGCCAAAGTAGCCGCTGCATTGCCCGGGCAAACTATTGACTTGACAACGAAAGTTGAACCTGAACTTATTGGTGGTTATATCCTTGAAATGGGCGACAAACGTGTAGATGCTTCTATTAAAAGAGACCTCCACGATATAAAGAAACAGTTCTTAGAAAACCTTTACGTTCCTAACATTCGATAGTAAAATGTTTCAATTGCAGTACCTTATTTGAGTACGGCAATTTTTAATAAAAAAATCAACATATTAACTCAATAACATGGCAGATATAAAACCAGATGAAATAAGCGCCATTCTGCGCCAGCAGCTTACTAATTTTGATGCAGGTGCATCCCTCGAAGAAGTAGGAACGGTACTCACAGTGGGCGATGGTATCGCCCGTGTGTACGGATTAACCTCCGTTCGCCAAGGGGAACTCGTACAATTCGAAAGCGGTGTCCAAGCGATTGCCCTAAATCTTGAAGAAGATAATGTGGGTGTGGTAATGATGGGCGACTATTCTGATATTAAAGAAGGTGCAACCGTTCGACGCACTGGCCAAATTGCATCCATTAAGGTTGGAGAAGGCATGTGTGGACGCGTGGTGAATACGCTCGGGCTACCAATTGATGGAAAAGGACCTATTACTGGTGAGCTTTATGAAATGCCATTGGAGCGTAAAGCGCCGGGCGTTATCTTCAGGGAGCCTGTAAAAGAACCCTTGCAAACAGGTATCAAAGCCATTGACGCGATGATTCCTATTGGCCGCGGACAACGGGAGCTGGTAATCGGCGACCGTCAGACGGGTAAGAGCGCTATTTGTATTGATGCAATCATCAACCAAAAAGAATTTTTCGCGGCTGGCAAACCTGTTTACTGCATCTATGTAGCTATCGGTCAAAAAGCTTCCACTGTTGCCCAGGTAATGAAAACTTTGGAAGACCATGGAGCCATGGCTTATACAGTTATTGTATCCGCTTCTGCTGCCGACCCTGCGCCACTACAGTTCTTCGCCCCATTTGCAGGTGCTGCAATTGGCGAATTCTTCCGCGATACTGGCCGCCCTGCATTGGTTGTCTATGATGACTTGTCGAAGCAAGCTGTTGCCTATCGCGAGGTGTCTTTGTTGCTTCGTCGCCCGCCAGGTCGTGAAGCTTATCCTGGTGACGTATTCTATCTCCACAGCCGTTTGCTAGAGCGTGCTGCGAAGGTGATTAACAACGATGAACTTGTGAAGACCATGAATGATCTTCCTGAAAGCATCAAACATTTGGTGAAAGGTGGTGGTTCATTAACCGCTCTTCCTATCATTGAAACCCAGGCTGGTGACGTATCCGCGTATATTCCTACTAACGTAATCTCCATTACCGATGGTCAGATTTTCTTGGAAGGAAACTTGTTTAACGCCGGTATCCGTCCTGCCATCAACGTAGGTATTTCTGTAAGCCGCGTGGGTGGTAATGCGCAGATTAAATCCATGAAGAAGGTAGCTGGTACTTTAAAATTGGATCAAGCACTTTTTCGTGAGTTGGAAGCCTTCTCCAAGTTTGGGGGCGACCTTGATGCGGCTACTAAAACCGTTATCGACAAAGGTTCCCGAAACGTTGAAATATTGAAGCAACCACAGTTTTCTCCCTATTCTGTAGAAAAGCAAGTCGCCATTATATACCTCGGTACTAACAATTTGATTCGCGAAGTACCGGTGAAGCATGTAAGGGAATTTGAAGAGCAATTCTTGCGTGAGTTGGAGTTGAAGCATCCTGAAATTCTTGCTGATTTTAAGAAAGGAAATCTTCCAGAAGAAGGGCTTGCTAAAATGACGAAATTGGCAGAAAGCGTAGCTTCTCAGTTCAAAAAATAAATTCAAAGCGCGAAAGCGTTTCTCCAAAAAAAGCCTCGCATTTGCGGGGCCTTTTTGTGGAGAGGAGTTTTGTTGAAGGAGAAAATTATCGTTGAAGGCATTTTTTTAAAAAAGGTAAAGGCCACCCAGAATTTGCTAAGAATACACGACACCAAGCGTTCCTACGGAACGCGCCCTACATACCACAGCCCAGTTCTGGAACGTTAGACTTTCTCCAAGTTATATTTTCCCCCAGCTCGGTTTTTCGCATTGATACCTACATTTTCAAACTCCATGTCAGTCATCATTTCAAAGGCTAATTAGGTTTTTTAAAGCCCATTCTTACACAACAAGCATTAATCAATGAAGGCTCTTCTCAAGATATTCCTCGCTTCATTCCTACTTCTGGTTCTTGCGACAAGCATTTTTTCTTGCCATCAAAAGGAGAATATCCTACCACAAAATGGGAAAGACTCCCTGTATATCTTCGTGATGGCGGGGCAAAGTAATATGGCCGGAAGAGGCATTATTGAAGCTCAAGACACTATTACGAGTCCATTTATTTACACCATCGACAGCGGCGAAAATTTTGTGTTCGCCCAAGAGCCCTTGAACCGATTACAGCCCGGGCTTACAGGCTTGGATTGTGGGATGAGCTTTGCGCAAAGCCTACTTCCCTCCCTTCCAAAAGGCACTAAAATCTGTCTCGTTCCCTGTGCCATCGGCAATACCTTTTTGGAAGAATGGCTGGAAGATTCAGACTATGTTGTGCCGCTTTATACCAATATGCTTACCCGCACGCGCAAAGCCATGCAGCGCGGTGTTTTAAAAGGGATTTTATGGCATCAAGGAGAAGCAAATGCCGGAAGCCTTGATGAGCAAGCCATTTACCAGGCAGATTTCACTGCATTTATTCAAAAATGCCGGAAAGATTTGTCGGACGATTCACTGGCGTTTTATGCCGGAACGCTTGCGCCCTGGAGTCACTTCCCCTACATCGATAGCATCAACAGCAGCCTTCTGCGTGTGGAAAAATCTCTTCCTTTTGTGTACATCGTTTCTAGCGTTGGATTGTCCGCAAAGCCCGACAGCGTTCACTTTGACGCTTCTGGGCAGCGCGGCCTGGGCAAGCGTTTCGCGGATGCTGTAAAACAAAATCTACGGTAGGAAAAAGAAGAGCGAAGCACCTTTCTAGAGGCCTTTTGTCAGGAGAATGTCCTAGAAAAATGCGCCGACCTTTGAGCTATGCCTAATCTACTCATTCACGAGCAAAGTCCCTATTTACTGCAACATGCGCACAATCCTGTTAACTGGTTTCCGTGGGGCGATGAGCCTTTTTTGAAAGCAAAAAAGGAGGATAAGCTTGTGATAGTTTCCATCGGATATTCCGCCTGTCATTGGTGCCATGTTATGGAGCGAGAAAGCTTCGAAGACGCTACCACAGCGGCTTTCATGAACAAACATTTTGTTTGCATAAAGGTGGACAGAGAAGAACATCCGGACGTGGATCAGGTGTACATGGACGCAATTCAGGCATTGACTGGTAGCGGTGGTTGGCCGCTCAATGTGTTTGTAACGCCCGATAGAAAGCCTTTTTATGGAGGTACTTATTTTCCGCCAAAGCCTGCATTTAACCGGCCATCATGGATGCAATTGATGGAGAGAATGCAGGTTGTATGGAAGGATCACCGCATCGATATTGAAACACAATCTACCCAGATTATAAGCTTGCTACAGAACGCTTCGGAAGGAGTGGGAAAGATGGGTGAAGCCTTGACCAGCGCGGACTTTAAGGAAATGGCAAGTAATCTTTTGAAGACAGCAGACAAAGAATGGGGAGGCTTTGGCAATGCCCCAAAATTCCCCGGAACACTGTCAATTACTTTCTTGCTCGACCATCATTATTATTTTGGCAACAAAGAAGCCTTAGGTCAGGCATTGTTGAGCCTCAACAAGATGATTGAAGGCGGCATTTATGACCAATTAGGCGGAGGTTTCTCCCGTTATAGCACCGATAGAACGTGGCTTGCACCCCATTTTGAGAAGATGCTGTATGACAATGCGCTGATAATTTCTACGCTCTGCGATGCGTATAAATACACAGGTGAAACGCGGTATCGAAAAACTATTTTAGAGACAATAGCCTTTGTACAACGGGAATTGCAAGCTGAATATGCCGGGTTTTATTGTGCTTTAGATGCCGATAGCGAGGGCGAAGAAGGACGATTTTATACCTGGACTTATGTGGAGTGGATAAAGGCAACTAATGGCGGCAATGCCTTTGCTGAAGCCTATTTTGGGATAAAAAAGGAAGGGAATTGGGAGGGGACGAATATTCTCCACGAAGCCATTCCACTCGAGGAATTGTGTGCTCAATTCCGGATTTCCGAACAGGAAGGGCAGGAAAAAGTATGCTCAATTAAAGATTTGCTTTGGGCTGAAAGGCTGAAAAGGATTCGCCCACAAACCGACGATAAAATTCTGCTTTCTTGGAACGCTTTGATGAATAGTGCACTCAGCAAAGCGGGCATAATCTTAGAAGATTCTTCCTTTTTGGAGGCCGCAGAAAGGCACATGCAATGGCTGAAAAATTCTTTTTTTGATGCCTCTGGAAATATTTTTAGGGTGTGGAAAGGCGGAAAATCGCGTCTCTCTGCAACGCTCGAGGACTTGGCTTATTTGATGGCCGCGATGATTGATTTGGCATCCTTTTCTGGGAGGCTTATTTGGCTTCAAGAAGCAAACACTATTTGTAAAAAAGTGTGGGAGGATTTTGCTCAAACAGAAGACGTGTTTTTCTTTTTTTCTTCGAGAAATCAGCAAGACTTACCCGTTCGGAAAATCGATGTATATGACACTGCGCTTCCTTCCGCAAATGCAGTAATGGCGCGAGTCTTGCTGCAATTGGGTATGGTTATGGAGAGGACAGATTGGTATTCAAGAGGGGAAGAAATGCTACAAAAAATGGCTTCTAATTCCAAACGCTACACAGGCTCATTCAGCCATTGGGCTTGCTGGATACAACGAGATTTTAGGAGGCCTAAAACAGTCTTGGTTACGGGCCAGAATGCCGAAAAAGTCAGCCAGGAATTGTCTAAAAAATCTCCGGTTCATTGTTTGATTTTGCCGCTAACAAAAGGTGCTGAAAAACTTCCTTTAACCGCAGGAAAGGAATGTGAAGGAGATTCCCTTATTTTTGTCTGCACCAGCGCAGAATGTTTTGCTCCGGTTTCTTCTATGCCAGATGCGCTACAACTTCTTTGAAAGGACACTATATTTACCCCCTCAAGACAACAAAAAACAGCGCGCTGATATGATGCCCAAAGAAAAATTTGACACATTTCTTGCTTTTTCCGAAAATTCGCCAAATATTGTGTGCTGTTTTAGCACCCTCTTGTGTCGCTAATCCAAAAATTCTTTTTATTTGCCACTTCGCATAAACAACAATTACGGTAGTATGAAACAACTCTCCCTGACCATCTCAGCCGTCGCACTACTTGCAATGGCCACCGGCTGCGGCTCTTCAGGAAACCAGGGCCAGCTTGTTGGCGCACCCAACACGATGAACTACAGGTCTCCGCAGCCAGTAGGTATGGTGTTCGTTCCCTCAGGCGTTTTGAAGATGGGATCTAGCGATGAGGATATCACAGGCAAAAACGAAACCTTGATTCGCACGGCGCAGATTGCAGGCTTCTACATGGATGCCACAGAAATCAGCAATGCCGAATATCGCCAATTCTCCAACTGGGTTCGGGATTCCATTGCACACACCCTCCTAGGTGATTTCAAAGACAATGATGATGGCTCGCAAACACTCGACACGCGTAAACAGGTAAATTACCGTAACGCAGATGTGCAAGACCAACTCGCTTCTCTTTATATTCCCGCCGAGCAATCCGGTTGGGGGCGCAAAGAATTTGATAACTCGAAGCTGGTTTATCACCTCGAGTATTTCGATTATGAAGCATCAACCCAAAACCCAACACAACCTCGAAGCAATTTTGTTGTAAAGAAAGATGTGGCCATTTACCCCGACACTAACGTGTGGATGCGCCAATTCGCTTATGCCTACAACGAACCGATTGCCCGTCAATACAATTGGTTCAATGCTTTTGATAATTATCCAGTTGTTGGTGTAAACTGGTTCATGGCTCAGGCCTTCTGTAACTGGCGCACTAAAATCTGGCGTAGCGAGCGCGAAAAAAACCATCAATATTTCGAAAGCTCCTTCCGCCTTCCTTCCGAGCAAGAGTGGGAATGGGCCGCACGCGGCGGTCGCAACGAAGCTCCTTACCCATGGGGTGGTCCATACATCGTGAATAAGAAAGGTTGTTACTTAGCTAATTTCAAACCGCAACGTGGTAATTATGCAGCCGATGGTGGCCTTTATACTACTCCTGTAAATGCTTATTTTGCAAACGACTATGGTTTATATAATATGGCCGGCAACGTGAGTGAGTGGACAAGCTCTTCATACTTTGGTGATGCTTATAGCGTAGTAGCCGATGTGAATCCAAACGTGAATTATCAAATCAGAGATAACGACCCTCAATGGATGCGACGCAAGGTGATTCGCGGAGGTAGCTGGCGCGACGTAGCTTTCTATCTTCAGAATGGCACTAGAGATTATGAGTATGCCGACACAGCGAAATCATACATCGGTTTCCGTTGTATTTATCCGGAGATTTCTCAGTCTGTAACCAACCGTCCAACAAGAACTGCTCGTCGTTAATCAAAATTTAATCAACACAAATCTCAATCCTTTAGTTTTTCATAGTATCAACTCCTTCAAACGAAAATGAATTCAATAGCACTGTTTTTTGAAACCAAATCAGGTAAGTATCTTAAAAATTTTGTCATCGGGATTGGAGCTTCCATAGTATTATTAGGAGCTCTCTTCAAGTTGCAACACTGGCCAGCAGCAGACATTATGCTTCCTATAGGAATGATTACTGAGGCCTTCATTTTTGCACTATTGGGTGTTTTGCCTCCTCCAAAAGATTACTATTGGGAGCGGTACTACCCCGATTTGGACGAAAATCCGCACGTTGAGGCTTATAGGAAGGGAGTGAAGTTTCAAAAGCCCGCTACAGCTCTCGGTGGATCTGGTTCCAATAGCAATAACGCCACAGCTTCACTCGACAAGATGCTTGAAGAAGCACAAATTAACCCTGCGAACTTGAAACGCTTGAACGATAATTTCAATCGCTTTGGACACACTGTGGAGCAAATGAAAGACATTACTGACGTGACCGCTGCTACAGGTGCTTACACTACTGCTGCTCATGAGACGGCCGTAGCATTAGGTGAAATGAAAACAACGTTCCAAGGTGCTACAAAAACTATGGGCGTATTTAATAATGCATCGGAAGATGCCGCTAAGTTCCATAGCCAAGTAACGGTTCTGACCCAAAATCTGGGTTCTCTGAACCAGATATATGAAGTGGAGCTGCTGGATGCCAACAACCATTTGAAGGCAATGAATAAATTTTATAGTACACTACTAAATGCTTCCGATTCAATGGCAGCTTCTGCTGAAGACGCAAAATCAGCTCGTGAGCAAATAGGTGCACTCTCTCGTAACCTCACTAACCTGAATGCTATTTATGGCAATATGCTTAGTGCAATGCAAGGTCGTTAATATCTTTCAAATATAAACGGATATTAATAAAATATTCTCGTCCTTTCAAAAACAATTAGAAAAACTAAAGAATGTCTTCTGCCATACCTAAAGAGCCGCGGCAACTCATGATTAACCTCATGTACTTGGTGCTGACTGCCATGCTGGCCCTTAATATATCAAATGAGATACTGCACGCATTCAAAGTTTTGAACGCAGGTATTGTAAAATCGAATGTAGCGATCGCTTCAAAAAATGGCGATGTGATGCGCGACTTTGACGCAAATGAGAATATGGAAGGGCATAGAGATCGCGTAAAGCCGTTCAACGACAAAGCAAAAGAAGTCCATGCTGAATCTGATAAAATATTTGACTACCTTGAAGGGTGGAAGAAGAAGGTTATTGACCAAGCTGGTGGCTATACTGAAGGGAAGAACCCTGGCCAAATAAAGAATGAAGGTAACATTGATGCCTCAACCTACTTGCTGGTAGAGAAGAATGGCGGAGATGAGATTAAAAAGAAGCTTCAGGAATATAGAGACTATATTTTAGCAAGGATTGATGATCCAAATGTTAGAGCGAATTATGAAAAGGATTTGCCAGTTCAGATTGCACCTCCAGAAAAGTCTGATGCCAATCCTGGTGGAGATTGGAGTACAGGCACCTTCTATCATGTGCCTGTAACAGGTGTTGTCGCATTGATGTCTAAAATGCAGAACGACGTTAGAAGTTCTGAATCAACAATTGTTGGAGAGCTGTTTAGAGAAGCGGAAGCAAAGCCGCTGAAGTTTGATGCGATAGCAGGTTTGGCGATACCTAAAACGAGCTATGCGCTCGTAGGACAGGAAATAGAAGCTAGCATCATGGTAGCTGCGTACAACAAGTCTGTTTTTCCGTCGATAACTGCCAGTTCTGGACGCGTTACGGAAATTAAAGATGGTATCGGCATTTGGAAAACGGTGGCATCTGGTCTTGGTATGCAGACAGTTCGGGGTACTATAAGTGTCACGAACAACGGTATTAGGATGACACAGCCTTGGGAATTTCAATACATGGTGGGTTCTGCAGGAGCTTCCATGCAACTGGATAAGATGAACGTATTCTATATAGGAGTGCCAAATCCTGTCACGGTAACTGCCGCTGGCTACTCTCTCGAAGATGTTTCGCTAAGTATTCCCGGAGCGACTTTGGAAAATACAGGCAAAGGAAAGTACAATATTCGTGTTTCTCAAGTTGGTGAAGTGAATGCTTCAATAATGGCTAAGACTGCACAAGGAGTGAAACAAGTGGGGGGCATGAAGATTCGGGTAAAGCGAATCCCGGATCCTATTGCAAAACTGGGCGGAAAAACCGGTGGCGGTATGCCTGCAAACGTGTTCAGAGCTCAACTGGGAGTTGCTGTCGTGTTGGAGAATTTTGACTTTGACACTAAGTTTGAGATGGTTTCCTTTGATTTTTCTTATATCCAGCGTCGCAAGGATTATCAAGGGCCATTTAATGTTTCTGGGGCCTATTTCAGGAATAGCACTGATGTGGAGCGTTACATGAAAGTTGCTGCGGTTGGTGACCGCGTTTACATCGACAATATTCGTGCAAAGGGACCCGACGGGACTACCAGAGCACTTGGAACAATTTCATTTTTATTGAATTAATTTTAGCAAAGCAAACAATTTATCTGGATCATGAACATCCGCCTACCATACCAACTTTTTTTAACCGCAGGAGTTTTGCTGTTTAGTACTACATCCTTTGCACAGCCTACCGTTACCGACGGATCTCAGGCTGGCAATGGCAGCAATAATCAACCGGTTACAGCAACATGGCAACCCTCTTTGGTGCGTGATGGAGCTTACGACCGAACTCCGCATGTGATGCGAACGCTTGGCTGGCAGCCGCTTCGCGAAGCTGACGTACTTTGGAAAAAGCGCGTGTGGCGGGAAATTGATACTCGTGAGAAGCAAAATCTGGCGTTTCGTTATCCTGGAGACGACCAAACTGGTGGAGGCTATTTCATTGAAATTCTCCTTGACGCGGTGAAGAAAGGAAAAATTAAAGCCTATTCTACTTTTGATGATCGGTTTACTGCTGCGCTTACGAAAGAACAAATTATGGATAAGCTTGTGGGTCGTACCGATACCATTCCTCAGGAAGATCCTGTTACAGGCAAGATCACTCAGGTTATATCTCACCGGGATTTTGATCCGGACGTTGTAACAAAGTACCGCATCAAGGAGGATTGGATGTTTGATCGGAATCTTGGTCGTATGGTTGTCCGAATCATTGGGATTGCACCACTGATTGATAAAAAGGACGATGATGGAAACTTCCGCGGAACTGCGCCTTTGATGTGGATTTACTATCCTGAAGCTCGCCCAGTCTTTGCTCAGTATGAAGTATTCAACCCCGAAAACGATGTACATCGTATGACTTGGGATGACTATTTAGAAGGGCGTTACTGGAGTGGTCGCATCATTCAGGTAAGCAACGGGCTGAACGAAAACTTCAAGAGTGAAGGGCTCAATGATTTAGAAGCACTCTACAAAGACCAACGCATGGAAGAGAAGCTTCTTGACAAGGAGCACGACATGTGGGTTTATTAATCTACCAGACTTTATTTTTTCAGCGCTGCAAGAGATTGCGGCGCTGTTAGTTTTTGCTTCTTCTTCCTTAAATATCTATGGCGGCTCTACCGAAACTCGAAGTCTGCTTTTCGCCTGCGCTACTTCATCTTTATGATACTTCTGGAGTCATCGTAGTCATAATTGATGTCTTTAGAGCTACTTCTACAATTGTCGCAGCACTAGATAATGGGGCAAAGGCTGTTATGCCCGTTGCTTCTGTAAAAGAGTGTATTGAGTTGGGCGAGTTAATTCCTAAGAGTATTACAGCGGGAGAGCGGAATGGCAAAGTGATGCCAGGACTCCAGTTTGGCAATTCTCCTTCGGAATATCCGAAGGATTTTGTGGAGGGAAAGACACTCATACTTACTACTACAAATGGCACGCGCCTACTGCACATGATTCAAGGCGCTGCCGACATTGTGACAGGAAGCTTTCTTAATCTCTCAGCACTTTGTGGATTCCTTCAAAAGCAAGGAAAGCCCGTATTATTGGGTTGTGCTGCTTGGAAGGATCGGTTTAATCTTGAGGACACGCTTTTTGCGGGCGCAGTTGTCGACAGACTCTGGAGCAGTTTTTCGATAGATTGTGACAGCGCAAGAGCTGCGAAGGCTTTATACCGCTCAGCCAATAATGATGTATTTGGCTTCCTCAAGGATTCTTCTCACTATCGGCGGCTTTCAGCCTATGGCCTTGAAGACGACTTGAAATATTGCTCTACCCCAGATCTTCATCCCCTGGTGCCTATTTTGAGGGGAAAGGAACTTGTTCCTTTCCAATAAGCTATCGAAAACGCTAGACCCTTGTCATCCAGTAGCCGACGAAGCAGAGTAGTAGTCCAAACACAAGACTTAAGATGGTATAGACAATCATCGTAACGGGGACACCGCTTTCTATCAGCTTAATACCATCAAGGCCGAAGGAGGAAAAGGTGGTAAATCCTCCGCAAAGTCCTGTGGCTAGTAGTGCCCAGCCACCACGAATCATAAACTCACTTTTTAAGGCCAGTCCTGCTAACGCGCCAATGACAAAACAGCCAATAAGATTAACCAAAAAGATTGGCATTGGAAATCAAGCATCATTGTGCCGAGGAATAAGTACAGTAACACCGTAACGGAGCATACTGCCCACAGCTCCGCCGATTCCTACAAAATGAAAAGTCCGAATCATGCGCTGACGCGATTATTCAACCCAATCGCAAATGAACATGTTCGTATCATGAGTACCACCATTATTTCTATTCGAAGAAAAGATAAACTTCTTACCGTCCGGAGAAAATGCAGGGAAAGCGTCAAAGCCACCGTCGTGCGAAATCTTCTCTAAGCCGCTCCCATCAAGGTTTACAAGGTAAAGATTGAAAGGGAATCCGCGCTCATATTCATAGTCTGAAGCGAAGATAATATGCTTCCCATCGGGTGTGAAATTGGGTGCCCAATTGGCTTTCCCAAGATTGGTGATTTGATGAACATCAGTACCGTCCGCATTGGCCGTAAACACCTCCATTTGAGTGGGCATGACTAAGCCTTTTGCAAAAAGTTCTTTGTACAATTTTACATCTTCTGGCTTTGTGGGGCGCGATGCACGCCAAACGATTCGCTTGCCATCTTTGGAAAACCAAGCGCCTCCATCATAGCCTAATTCATGCGTAATCTGCCGAACATCGCTGCCATCAAGGTTCATCGTGTACAAATCCAAGTCGCCATTGCGAGTAGAAGTAAAAATTATCTTGTCACCTTTTGGAGAAATTGTAGCCTCTGCATCATAACCCGGATGATCTGTAAGACGTTTAATAATCTTTCCATTGAGGTCTGAAATGACAATGTCGTAGGAGTCGTAAATGGGCCATACATAATGCTTCACATCCGAGCGGTCCGGAGGCTTTGGGCAAGTATCTGAACCATATTGCGTCGTAGCATAAAGGAAATGCTTGCCGTCGGGCATTAGATAAGAACAGGTAGTCCGTCCTTTTCCGGTACTCACCATTTTATACGTAAACTTTTCCTTCGGGTTTTTACTCACATCTCCGTAGAAAATCTGGTCGCATTCGATGCCATCTTTTGGCGCGGTTCGCTGAAAGGTGACGTGCCGATTATCGAAGCCGAAATAGGCTTCTGCATTATCACCGCCAAAAGTAAGCTGCCGGAGGTTTTTGAAATGCTTTTCGCTAGGATAGACCAAGCCGGATTTTGCTTGTTGCGCAAAGGAGGAAAGTGGAAAGGCAATGAGTATTGCCACTAAAAATCGATACATTTTACAGAGCTTTTAAAACGCCGCGAAGGTCGGTAAAATAGAACTGGAATTGTTTGAGAAATGTCTTTTTCGCAGCCGGAATAAATATACATCTTGGCCGCATGTCACTCAATACATTCCATTTGAAAGCCTATTTTGTTGCACAAATATTTTCAATGAAATCCTTGCTACTAATTCTCTTAATCGTTGTGGTAAATATTCGGGCAAATGCGCAACTTTTTCAAAGAATTAAGGGTCAAATTTTAGACAAAGAATCTCAAGCTCCGCTGGAAGGTGTTTTGGTAGCAATAATTGATTTAAATCCTGTAAGAACTGCGCTGACAGATGTTTCTGGCAGATTTTCAATAGATAGTATCCCAATTGGAAAGCACCATATTGCCTGCAATTTTCTCTCCTACCACGAGTTGAATATCCCTGATGTCCTTGTTACCTCTGGCCGCGAAGTCGTCCTAAATATCTTGATGCAAGAATCTGCCCGCCGACTTGCCGAACAAGTGGTTTCTGTGAAAAGAAGGAGCATGAACGACAGAGCATTGGCCAGCGTGAAAACCTTTGATGTGCAGGAAACGGAACGATATGCGGGTAGCCGCGGAGACCCTGCCCGAATGGCTTCCAACTTTGCCGGTGTACAAGGCGCAGATGACTCCCGAAACGACATCATTGTGCGTGGCAATTCGCCCTCGGGATTGTTGTGGCGCATAGAAGACGTGGACATCATAAACCCAAACCATTTTGCCATTCCAGGCACAAGTGGCGGGCCGGTGAGTTTGCTCAATAACAAGACGCTCGCCAACAGCGATTTCCTGACCGGTGCTTTCCCCGCCGAATATGGCAACACGATTTCCGCAGCCTTCGATTTAAAACTTAGAAATGGCAACACCGACCGCTATGAAATGAGCGCCCAGCTTGGTTTCTTAGGTACAGAGCTGATGGCCGAAGGCCCGATTAGCAAGAAAAATCGTTCCTCATTTTTAGTAGCTTATCGATATTCTACACTCCAACTTTTTCAAGGATTGAACATCAAAATTGGAACGGAATCGGTGCCCAATTATCAAGACCTGACCTTCAAACTCAACTTTCCTATTGGTAAGCACGGCGACCTTTCGTTTTTTGGGATTGGTGGGCTAAGTCATATCGACCTCATCGTAAGTAATCTGAGCAAACCTCCTCAAGAGCTTTATGGAGAAAGCGACCGCGACCAATATTTTACGTCCAATACAGGTATCGGTGGATTGAGCTATACCCATTTGCTCAACAAGCAATCGTTTATAAAAATTGTCAGTGTATTTTCGGCGAATGATATCTATGCCAACCACAACAAAGTTTTCCGCGATGCAGACTATCAGGTCGATTCCTTAAAACCAATTTTAGGCTATCGCTTTCTAACCAATTCATGGAATACCCATCTCTTTTTCCAAAAGAAAATAAACGCCCGAAACAGCTTCCGATTGGGCATTATAGACAATGTCTTCTTCCTGAATTTGATAGACAGCAGCCGCCAAGATCCACCTACAAGGCAAGACTGGCAAAACAGACTCGATTTTATTGGTTCAACGAGTCTCCTGCAAGCGTATGTGGAGTATAAATATCGCCCCACAGACCAGCTTTCTATCAGTGGCGGACTGCACGCACAATACCTCACACACAATCAGTCAAAAGCATTGGAACCTAGGCTGGCAGCGCGTTGGACATTTGCGCCGGGGCAAGCATTGAGCCTTGCCTATGGTCTTCATAGCGTGATGCAACCACTTTATCAATACTTCGCGCATCTACCTGGAACACCTGCTGACGCACAACTCAATCGCGACATGGGTTTTACCCGAAGTCATCATTTTGTAGCAGGTTATGACCGGGCTTTGGGTAAGCATTTTCAGCTTCGGCTGGAAAGTTATTTCCAATACCTTTTTGATATTCCCATCGAAATCCGACCCGGGTCTTCGTTTAGCAATATCAACCAAGGTTCGAGCTTCTCCAGAGTCTTTCCAGATTCTTTAAAAAATGCAGGCACCGGACAGAACTATGGGCTGGAACTCACGCTGGAAAAGGCTTTCAGCCGTTCTTACTATGTTATGTTTACGGGTTCTTTGTATAATAGTCGGTACAAAGGGAATGACGGCGTGAGCCGCAGCACCGACTACAATGGTAATTTTGCTACGAATTTTCTTGCAGGATACGAACCAAAATTGAGCGCGAATACAACCTTGATTACAGGTGCAAAAATCAGCTTCGCTGGAGGGCAATTATATTCTCCGCCAGATGTGGCCGCCAGCAATGCTTTGGGCGATTTTGTGGTGATAGATAGCTTGCGCAATAGCGAGCGTTTTCCGAATTACTTTCGCGCGGATTTGAAGTTGGGTATTCGCATTAATCGACCAAAAGTGACGCATGAAATTGCCATTGACCTGGTCAATATTTTCGGAACGAAAAACGTGTTGAACCTTACTTATAGTCCGGAGTTGGCCACGCAAGGGCAGTATCCATTTTTGAAAAGTTACCAACTCGGATTCTTGCCGCTGTTTTATTATAAAATGGATTTTGGTTGGAGAGCACGATGAACAGTTAGCTTAGTAAACACTTTTATTAAGGGCTTTGTTTAATAAGGAATTCTAGTTAATTTGGCTTCATAAATACACTAAGTTTCTTTCCTCTTTTTGAGAAGGGAGTGAAGTAAAGCAATTTGAGCAAGAAATTTAGTCAATAAAACTTCGAACCTATGGGAAAACCTGCCGCAAGATTAACAGACATGCACGTCTGCCCGATGGTGACACCGGGTGTGCCACCGATACCGCACGTTGGTGGGCCAATAACTGGCCCAGGTGCACCAACCGTTATGATTGGCAAAATGCCTGCCGCCGTGATGGGCGACATGTGTGTTTGTGTTGGTCCGCCGGACACCATTATTTTGGGTTCAACTGGCGTGATGATTGGTGGCAAACCCGCTGCACGTATGGGCGATAGCTGTGCGCATGGAGGTGTCATTA
>JBDTKK010000151.1:0-4478 GCA_039935335.1 Chitinophagaceae bacterium | reverse complement strand
CTCAAAATCCTTAGGATTTGTAATCCTCATACTCTTTGCCGTAGGCTGATTTCTTTTCACCGGTTTATCCGCCATAAACATCTTTTTGATGCCTGGCCCGAAGATTTTCATGATGAACATTTTCGGGAGCTGATGCTTGCCCAGCGGCACTTCCAGCGGGATTTGGATATGGGCCAACATTTGCGCCACATTCATTTTACCCCATTGGGCAGGGCTATCCGGACGCAGTTTATTGATGCGCTCCAGCATAGCATTTAAGCCCGTTTCTGTATAAAGGCTCTCCATAAACATTAGAAATGCGCAGCCGCTGATGCTACATGCTCCATGAAAACGGACGGGTGCATATCAAACCAACCTTGAGAACCTGCATAAAACCAAATAGGCATCATGGCAAAAACCAAAGGGACGATGATAGCAAATGCAACACCAACATTCTTAATGATGTTCTTATAGCGGTGAGTAGCTAATCCAAAGGTTTGCGAGACACTAAAAACACCATGCGCCAAATGCCAACCAAGAGCAACGCAACCTGCCAGGTAAATCAGCACTATGAAAATGTTGGAGAAATGCGATGCCATCGCCGAGAAAAGGTCTATTTCTCCGCTTCCAAAGGTTTGCTCATAGCGGTTTGGCCCCCAAAAGTTACGAAGGTGAACGATGAGAAAAAGCATAATGAGGATGCCCAAAATCGCCATGCTGCGGCTATACCATTTTGAGTTCTTGTTTTGGGCAGTTACCGCGTAACCCACACTTCTGCGTGCTTTGTTTTTAAAAAAGAGTATCAGCCCCAAAATGGCATGCCAAATTAAGAATACAAAAAGGCCAATCTCGATGATTCTAATCGCAGGATTGGTGCCCATGAAATGCGCTAGTTCGTTGAAGCGAGCACCGCCATCATTGAAAAAGATTTGTGCGTTGATATAGCAGTGGACAATAAGGAAGAGCACGAGGAAGAGTCCTGTGGCACCAACGATGAGCTTCTTACCAATATTGGTCGAAAAGGCTGTTTTCCAATTCATAAATTAGGGGAATGACTTTGTAATGACGGCGCGAAGTTAAGAAAACCACAAGGAAACGGGAAATGATTGTGGTTATTTAAAAACGATTGATGGTCGGGAAAGGTTGGATTGTGGAGTGTTTTAGAATAGGTTTTACGCTCTAAACCACCGCTTTCTACGGGGCAAACATGGCGGATTCGCGGCCGGAAACTACAATCTACAAGGCTAATTGAAGATAAAACATCTATACAATTTAGAGTCGCAAAGAGCTGTCGCTTTCAGCGGGATAAGCTCAAAGTGCAGATGTCCGCGCGTTCCATTTAGACAGGCAGGCCGGCATTTTTAATTTTCCTGGTTTCGGCAAGCTCAGCCATCGGTTCTCTTTTGCATTTTTAATTTTCAATTTTCAATTGATCCGCAGCATCCTATTATCCACCAATTCAAAGAAATGTTCCGGCTGAAAGCTACGCCAGGCGGGATGTTCCTGCATATTGACAAACCTGTCTATCCGCGATTGATGGAAGTCGTGCTTCGTATGCTCGGGCATGTTCACGAACACTATCCAGCCGCCTTTTTCTTCGACTTCCTCGTGCCATTCTTCATAATAATCGGTATCGCTGCTATGAAAATTCAGGACGTTCTCCGTGATTAAAATAAACTTGGAAATGCCTTTATGGAGCATCGGGTCTATCACTTCCCGCCTAAGCTGCATAATGTCGTTTTCCACAGCATCATTCCATTCGCCTATCAGTTCGAGAATGACAAAATTAAAGTCATAATCGGCAAACAACTCCTTGATATAGAGCGTTCGACTACCAAATTCGTCCCATTGTGGATGAATGTAGTAGTTGTAGATTACGTTGGAGAACTCGAATTCGCTATAATCCCGCCCATGAAAAGGGGAATGCTCGTCTTCCTCCGCAGTGTAGAGGTGACGCCAATTATAAAATGGTTCTAACTCGTGCATTTATGCCTTTACTAAAAATAATTTTCAAGCCGCTTTTCTGAACCTAATTCGCGTCCAGCTTCAGCAAATGTAAATATCCAACTCAGAGGTATTTCTCGAGGAATATTTCTTAGGAAATTCATAGGAAATGAGGTTTTGCGGCAAAGCACCACGATAAAAAACCCAAAATACAATACCGTGAAACATTTTCGTCAAAAGAGTCGTATCTTCGCCAACTTTTTCGCATCAAATATCGCTATCTAAGCGACCCAATTTCCAAGCCTCATATGAAGTTAACGCAATTCAAGTTTGACCTGCCACTCAACCTGATAGCCCAGCACCCTACCAAAAGCCGTGAAGATAGCCGCATGATGGTGGTACACCGCGACACAGGCAAGATTGAGCATAAGATTTTCCGGGACATACTCGAGTATTTTGGCGATAAGGACGTGATGGTGGTGAATAATACCAAAGTTTTTCCCGCAAGACTATATGGCCGCAAGGAAAAAACAGGTGCTAAGATTGAAGTTTTCTTACTTCGCGAACTCAACAAACCCAATCGTCTTTGGGATGTAATCGTGGACCCTGCCCGTAAAATCCGCGTAGGCAACAAGCTCTATTTCGGTGATAATGAAGAATTGGTAGCCGAAGTAATTGACAACACCACCAGCCGTGGCCGTACGATCCGTTTCATTTTTGATGGCGATGAACAAGCGTTTAAAGATGTGTTGGAACTTTTGGGCGAAACCCCACTACCGCGCTACATCAAGCGCAAGATTGAAGATTCTGACCGCGAACGTTACCAAACAGTCTATGCTAAGTACGAAGGCGCTGTAGCTGCGCCCACAGCGGGTTTGCACTTCTCCAGAGAGTTGATTAAGCGTTTGGAAATTGAAGGGGTGAAGTTTGCCGAAGTAACCTTGCATACAGGTTTGGGTACTTTCCGCCCGATAGAAGTGGAAGACTTGAGCAAGCACAAATCTGAAGCGGAATATTTCCGTGTGGATGAGTACGCTGCGCAAATCGTGAATAAAGGCTTGCAATCTGGCAAGCGCATCTGCGCCGTGGGTACAACGTCTATGCGGGCCATGGAAAGTTCTATCACCGCAACTGGGCTATTGAAGCCCGCTGAAGGTTGGTCCAACTTATTCATCCATCCCCCGTACAAGTTCAATATCGGCAATGCGCTGGTGACGAATTTCCACCTGCCTAAAACAGGTTTACAAATCATGGCAGCCGCTTTTGCAGGCTATGATTTGTTGATGGAAGCCTACCAAACGGCGATTAAGGAGAAATACCGTTTCTTCTCTTATGGAGATGCGTTGTTGATTATCTAAATCATTCGTAGAAACTTTATTCAAGCGTAAGACTCAAGCGAGTTTTGCGCTTTTTTGTTGTGAAAATAAATATGCCAATACCGTTTAAAAACTGTATTTATTTTAAGAAAGTTTTCACATCTTTACCGCGCAAAATAGACTATAGCGTTTCTTTTTTAACCACCAAAACCAAAGTTTTATGAAAAAGCAAAACAGTTTTTCGCGCAGGAATGGTACTGCTCGCCCTTTTGCGGGGGGGGGTGTCGATTTATGTAATGCTCTTAATGGCACTTGCTTTGTGCATGGGAGTTAATCAAGCCAAAGCCCAATATTACCTTGAAGGGCATTGGGATTTTACGAATGCTTATACAATTGCAACTGACCTGTCCGGTAAAGGGCATGATGGAACTGTAATTGGCGCTACTCCTGCTACAATAGATGGACGGTTGGCGATTAAGCAAAAATTGGAAGTCTCCAAAGATAACGGTACAGTACATATTAGTACGAATAGTCTTTCCCCAGGAACTTACTATATTGAAGTACAAATGGGAACTTTGACGAAACGTCAAAAGTTTTCCAAACTATAAACATTTCCCATAATCACTATAATCCGAGCTCTAGACAGTTCGGATTATAGTTAACATATTAACGTAATGAAGTTTATATCAACACTCCGTATCTTAGTTCTCTTTGTGCTTTTTTTTGCCAAAGTTCCTTCCTCCTTTAGCCAAAGCTTTGGTCAAGTTCCGCAATATTTTAATGCACGCCCTTCGGTGACAAACCCAGGAATTGCCTGCTTTGTCAATCCAAATTATGACACTACTCCGGCTCGGAGAATTCAGTTAATTTATAAACCAAGTTTTAGCTTTCCTACAGTTCCTAACGGTTATATAAAAGCTATTTATTTCCGTAGCGGACACACAACCTCAGGGAAATATAATAATCCAGGATTTGCGTACAACGTTATATTTAGTTTGGGATGGTCCAAGAAAGACACCTTTCGAAAACTGAACCAGAACATTCCTAGTCTTCGGGATACTTTTATTACAGGGCTTACCCCTGTCGGAAACATACCTGTATTGAGGGAAAACGTAAATGATTCTGGTTTTTACTGGATGCGTTTCCCTACTTCTGGTACACCATTTTATTATAGTGGCCAACAAGAAGGTCAAAATCTGGTGGTAGAAATGGTATTTGGGCCGCCCTTTATCAATAATT
>JBDTKK010000150.1:0-21058 GCA_039935335.1 Chitinophagaceae bacterium | reverse complement strand
GATTTTGCAGCATCGGCGGCCATGGTTCTGTAATCGGCGACAGGACTAAGCGGATAGTCTATAATGACCGTGACCACGCCTTTCCGCGCCCAGCGACTACCAAACCAATTGTACAGTTCCTTCTTGCCATGAATCCAATTGCCACCGTGGATAAAAATCAACACTTCGCGGAGAGAATCGCGCTTGTGCATTCGTGGCGCGAAAACACTAAGTTCTTGTGGCGGGATTTTTTGTTCAGCAGCTTGATAGACAATGTCTTTATGCCTGCTGATGCGGCGGAAAGCGCAACTGGGAAATAGGAAGGAGATACTAATTGCGAGGAGAAGGATTCGGGACATGTGATGGGATAAAATAGAATCGAGCCACGGGGGAAGGTAGGGTTTGTGGGTTGTACTTATGGGTTGTGGGTTGTGCTTAGACCCCAGTCTAAGCACGGATGGCAGGCAATCCCCAGATTGCAAAGAGAGATTAAGTAAGTGTAGGGTGGGTTGTGTTTAGACCCCAGTCTAAGCACGGATGAGGCGGGTTGTGCTTAGACCCCAGTCTAAGCACGGATGGCAGGCAATCCCCAGATTGCAAAGAGAGATTAAGTAGTGTAGAGCGGGTTGTGCTTAGTTTTTAGTCTAAGCACAAATGGTTGCTAAATGTTGTTCTTATGCCGATTGTGTTTAGCTTTGTTTCCTAATTTCTTAGAAAAGATGCAGATAAATAGTTCAGAGGGCTTTAAAATTGGCAATCAACACAACTTACACTTTATCACCAGTACTATTGTTGATTGGGTTGACTTGTTTACACGGCAAGCTTATCGCGACATCATCATTGACAATTTTCGTTTTTACCAGCAGCAGCGCTCTCTCGAAGTCTATGCTTATGTAATCATGTCTAACCATCTTCATTTTATTGTCCGGCAACCGGAAGGTCAATGGAAATTATCGGACACCATACGCGATTTTAAGAAGATGACTGCCAAACTAATTATTGAGCGAGTGCTGAATGAACCTGAAAGTAGGCGCGACTGGATTATTCATCGCTTTCAATGGAATGCACGGCAACGTAATAATCGTGGAGCGCATCAAGTATGGACAGACGATAACCATCCCGAAGAACTTTGGAGTCGTGAGTTCTTTGAACAAAAGTGCAACTACATTCACATGAATCCTGTGCGAGCATGTTTGGTAGAGGAGCCACAACATTGGCGATATAGCAGCGCGAGTGATTTAGTTAATAATACGCCCTTGCTGAAGTTGCATGGATGGGATTAGATACTGGCGATTAATGCAATCTGGGGATTGCAAACCGGGAGTGCTTAGATTAATGCAATCAGGGGATTGCAAACCGGGAGTGCTTAGACTGGGGTCTAAGCACAACGGAGATTGCAAACCGGGAGTGCTTAGACTTGGGTCTAAGCACAACGGTAATCTGGGGATTGCAAACCGGGCGTGCTTATATACCTCGATATCGGTAAATGCAATCTGGGGATTGCAAACCGCGAGTGCTTAGACTGGGGTCTAAGCATAACGAGTTATATACTTCGATATCGGTAAATGCAATCAGGGGATTGCAAACCGCAAGTGCTTAGACTGGGGTCTAAGCACAACGGAAATTTCATCCTTTACAACTTTCCAATCCATGTCTTCTGTTTTTCCTTATTAAAGTTCCGTGCTAGAATTTGCCGCAGTTTTGGGTTTGCACAACCGTGAACACTTAGCTAGTATTTAAGCGCGGCGTTCACACCCTTTTTCTCCTCCCACAAAAAAACCGCCACAGTCTCCTGCGGCGGTTTTCTAAAAAAATTAAAGTCTATTAAAGCGTATTGCTTCCTCTAGCTTGCTCTACGCGTTGAGCCAAAATCGCGTTCTTGCCTTCTTCTTCGGTCACAACTTCCAGTTTTACATTGGCAAGACCTTGGTCGCGATAATCCAATGCTTCAGCAGCGGCTTCCGTCATGTCCAGCAAACGCTTGTTGCTTGGTGCCATTCGGTCGTTCACGCGCACATATACCACGCGGCCATTTTTTAAATTGGTCACTTTGATAAAAGTGTTGAGACGCAATTCATTCGAAGCTGCCGTGAAACGTGAATTTTGAAATACATCGCCGGTAGCCGTTTTCCGTCCATCAAACTTAGGATGGTAATAAGAAGCCGTACCGTTTTTGGTAACTTTTTCCTTTCCCTGTGCATTTAAGGCTTGCGCTCCAAATAGCACCCCCATCAATATGGCAATCGTCAGAATCAACTTCATGCTTAGTCCGTTTTTTTGGTGAAGCGCAAATGTAGGGCGTAGCATTTTAAAACCACAATGCACTCGCCTAATCCTTGTTAAAATATGATTTGTGCTCGCGCGGGGTAAACTGAGGTTTTGAACTATGCTGACTATTACTTCCGGCACTTCTAGGCTCCCGTACATCACGAGCATCTCGGCTAAAAGAATGCTTCCCTCTTGCCGGGCCGCTGGAATTTCTAGCACTTCCGGTAAAGCCCTGGCTTTGCTCTGCCTCATCCACACGCACTTTTCTACCCTTAAATTTCTTCTGCGGCAGCACTTCAAGAATGTATTGCGCAGCAGAATTAGGAACGTTGAAAAAGGAAGCTAAGTCGCGAACCGTTACGCGCTCCACCAAGTTGCCGTCAATATCTGTGCTTTCACAAAGAAACTGTACCAACTTACCAGGGTTCAAGCCGTCTTTCGTTCCGAGGTTTATAAATAGGCGCGTGGACTTGCCATTATTCACTTTAACGTGCCCCTTCTCTACAATACCGGCGTTCAAATCTTCCGCACCTTGGTAGATAGAAATCGTGTCTTTAAGTTGCAACCAAATCAAGCGACGAATCAATTCGTCTTTGTCCATATCCGCAAAGCGCTCGTGAATACTTGCTTGGTAGGAATCTGCAAAGCCGGGCGTAGGGTCGGCTTGCTCAATAGCATCCAACTGATGAAAAAGCTTTTTGCGTACCACTTCTGCTCCGTCTGGAATGTCTGATTTATGAAACTTCTGCTTTACAAGTCTTTCGATTTGGCGGATGTTGGAAATTTCCTTTGGCGTAACGATGCTCATGCAAATTCCGCTTTTTCCGGCACGTGCTGTGCGGCCACTGCGGTGGGTATAAACTTCCGGATCATCGGGCAGCTCAAAGTTGATAACATGAGTGATGTCATTCACGTCAATGCCGCGTGCAGCCACGTCTGTAGCCACAATCGCCTGAAGCTGCTTTGTCTTAAAACGCTCCATCACCTTGCTCCGCATTTTCTGATCCATATCGCCGTGTAGTGGACTAACATGATATCCTTGGCGCATCAATTTTTCGGCAGTTTCCTGCGCGTCTTGCTTGGTGCGGGTGAAGATGATGCCATAAATGCCTGGGCTGAAATCCAGCAAACGTTGCAGGGTTTCGAAACGGGTATGACGGTTGGTTACGAAATATTGGTGGTCAATATTTTCATTGGTCGAATTTGCTGCCGAAACAGAAATTTCCTTCCAGCTTTTCATGAAGCGCTTAGCGATGCCACGCACATCGTTACTCATGGTAGCGGAGAAAAGCCAAGTAAGCTCGCGAGCTGGGGTGTTTTTCAGGATGAAATCAATGTCGTCCCGGAAGCCCATGTTGAGCATTTCATCGGCTTCGTCTAAGACCACCGTTTTCACGTGGTCAAGGTTGATAGCCTTGCGCTCCAGAAGATCAATCAGTCGGCCTGGAGTGGCGACAATCACTTGTGGATTGCGTTTCACATCACGGATTTGGCCACTTATGGGTACGCCACCGTAAACCGCCACTGTGCGAAAGCCCTTCATGTGGATGCCATATTTTCCAAATTCCGCTTCCGTCTGCATGCAGAGTTCGCGGGTAGGCGAGAGCACAAGTGCTTGAACGTTGCGGTTGTCAACGTCTATATGTTGCAATAATGGCAGGCCAAAAGCAGCAGTTTTACCTGTTCCGGTTTGGGCAAGGCCAATGATATCTACGGGGTCGGATAGAAGAAGCGGAATCGTTTGTTCCTGAATGGGGGTGGGCGTCGTAAAGCCCAAATCTGACACAGCACGTGTCAGTTCTTCGCGTAGTGCGAAGTCTGTAAAAAGAGTCATGTAAAGAACTTAATCAAAAAATATTCGCGCGAAGGTACGTGGGTTCTGTTTCGTATGCTTGATGTTTGTTGTTAAAGGATTTTGAAGAGCAAATTAAAAATTAAAAATTAAAAATGCAAAAACTGTTGGGAGATTCATTCCTCAAGTCTTAGTATCTCTTAGTGTACTAAGTGCCCTAGTGGTTAATCTCCAAATCTTCAAATCTTCAAATCTCCAAATCTCCAAATCTTCAAATCTCCAAACCTTCAAATCCGCTCGTCGCTTCCATCCTCAAATCTTTTTCTACCTTTCGAGCCTCAAAAAAGAGCTAGGTTCCAATGTCTAAATTGATAAGAAGAGAAGACGCATTAGAGTATCACCGTAAAGGCCGCCCCGGGAAAATAGAAGTTATTCCCACCAAAGAAACCAAGACGCAGCGAGACCTTGCCTTAGCTTATTCTCCCGGTGTTGCAGAACCTTGTTTAGACATTGCCGCCAATCCCGATGACGTATATCAATACACCGCCAAAGGCAATCTGGTAGCGGTTATTACCAACGGAACAGCAGTTTTAGGCTTAGGAAATATTGGCCCTGAAGCCAGCAAGCCGGTGATGGAAGGAAAGGGTCTTCTTTTTAAAATTTTTGCCGACATAGACGTATTCGACATCGAGCTCAATGCCCTTGATATAGACACCTTCGTCACTGTTGTTAAAGCACTGGAACCCACCTTCGGCGGCATCAACTTGGAAGACATTAAAGCACCGGAATGTTTTGAGATCGAAAGGCAATTGAAAGAAGCCTTGTCTATCCCCGTGATGCACGACGATCAGCATGGTACTGCCATCATTTCGGGTGCGGCTTTGTTGAATGCGCTAGAACTGGTAAAGAAGGATTTTTCCAAGGTCAAAATCGTGATTTCTGGTGCAGGAGCTTCTGCTATTTCTTGCTGTAGAATCTACCTCGCACTCGGTGCTACAGTCGGCAACATGTACATGTTCGACAGCAAGGGCTTGATTACGAAATCACGCAATGATTTGGATGACCATAAGCGCGTGTTTGCTCAAGATTCAGTTGATATTTCCTTAGTGGACGCGATGAAGCATGCAGATGTATTTATAGGCTTGTCCAAGGGAGGGGTAATAAATGGAGAGATGGTAAAAAGCATGGCTAAAAAGCCAATTGTCTTTGCACTAGCCAACCCCAATCCCGAAATCAGTTATGAAGATGCGCTGGCCGCACGGCCAGATGTAATTATGGCTACTGGCCGCAGCGATTATCCCAATCAGGTGAATAATGTTTTGGGCTTTCCCTACATCTTCCGTGGTGCCTTGGATGTACGGGCCAAAGCAATCAATGAAGAAATGAAACTCGCTGCTGTCAAGGCTTTGGCGGCATTGGCCAAGGAGCCTGTTCCCGATATTGTCAACGTGGCGTACAATGAAAAAAGCTTGCACTTTAGCGAGACCTACATTATTCCAAAACCGATTGATCCGCGTTTGCTCACAACTGTTGCGCCTGCGGTGGCAAAGGCTGCAATAGCGAGTGGCGTTGCTCGGATCACAATTGAAGATTGGGACGCTTACGAGGCACAATTGCATAGCCGCTTAGGTACCGATGATAACCTTCTACGCTTCATTATTAATAAGGCAAAACAATCGCCACGCCGCGTAGTTTTTGCAGAAGCAGAGAATTTGAAAGTGTTGAAAGCAGCGCAAATTGCCTTTGATGAAGGTGTTGCCATTCCTATTTTATTGGGCCAAGAGGATGCTATCAGAAAACTTATTTCGGAGCATTCACTTCAACTGGATAATGTAGAAATTATTGATCCGCGCAGCGAGGCAATGGCGGATAAAGCCAATGAATTTGGCGAAGCTTTTTTCGAGAAAAGGAAGCGCAGAGGTTATAATCTTTTTGAAGCCAAAAAAGCCATGCGCGACCGCGTTCATTTTGGCTGCATGATGGTGGAGAAAGGCGAAGCAGATGCCTTGATTTCCGGCCTTACTAGAAATTATCCCGACACGGTAAAACCTGCTTTGCAGATTATTGGCTTGGAAGAAGGAGCAAAAAAAGTTGCGGGCATGTACCTGATGCTTTCCAAAAGAGGTCCATTATTTTTAGCAGATACCACAGTCAATTTTAATCCTACGGTCGAAGACTTAGTGGATATCACTTTACTTACCGCCCGCGAGATTGAGCACTTCAACATTAAGCCACGGATAGCTATGCTTTCCTATTCCAATTATGGCTCTTCAGATTCTCATGAAGCGAACATAATGCGGGATGCAGTGGCGCAGATTAGAGAGCGTTATCCGGAAATGATTGTGGATGGTGAAATGCAGGCTGGCGTTGCTTTTAACCAAGATTTGCTTCGCGAAAATTATCCGTTTTCACCATTGGTAAATGAATCACCGAACACGTTGATTTTTCCCAATCTTGCTGCAGGAAATATTGCCTATCACTTATTGCAAGAAGTGGGCGGGGCAGAAGCGGTTGGACCTATCTTGTTGGGATTGAGAAAGCCAGTTCACGTACTTCAATTGGGCAGTAGTGTGCGTCAAATCGTGAACATGATTGCGATTGCAGTCGTGGATGCTCAGGTGAAGTGCGGAAAGGGATGTTGATTACTATTAAATCTCCTCTTTCCCTCCACCCATGCCAAATGCCTTCTCAAACACCTGAAAGATGGTAATGAAGAAGATTTTAAAATCGAGCCAGCCGCTGCGGTGCTTGAGGTAATAGATATCCCATTGGATACGCTTGCGCAACTCTCGCTCACCACCAATTTCTCCAATAAATCCCTTTATTTGAGCCATGCCAGTGATGCCCGGCACTACATTATGCCGCAGATTGTAGTAAGGAATGGTTTGTGAATAAAACCGCGTGTGGTAGAGCATATGCGGGCGCGGGCCAATGATACTCATATCTCCCAGAAGTACATTGAAAAACTGGGGCATTTCATCAATATGCGTCATGCGGAGAAAACGGCCAATCGGCGTTATCCTTTTGTCTTTGGATGTTGCCTGTAGCGTGTTTGCATCATCATTTACATACATTGTCCGAAACTTATAACAATCAAATTCAAGCCCGAGATAGCCTGTTCTTTCTTGTATAAAAAGCACTGGTCCTTTTGAACTCAGCTTTATCAGAAGGGCAATAATTGGATAAACCCAAGTGAGAATAAACAGAATGAGGGAAAAGGAAATGGCCACATCAAATACCCGCTTCGCCTTCAGATAAAAATTTGAAGGATTATCAACCAAGTAGCGTTCATTTATTTCCGTAAACATCTCGCGTAAGCCAGCAATCTCCGAAGGTGGAGGTGCCTGAATAGTAGGCTGGGTACGATATGTTTGTTGAATAATCATTTGATTACCAAGAGGGTAGAAAGAATGCCGCTATAGAAATGATGATAACAAGGCAAATTTCGGCTGCGAATGTCCGATAATATCCCCTAACTAACCGTTTAAAGTCATCTTTAGTGTCTTGTTTCCTCTTCTTTTAACATCCTGCCAAAATAGACAGCTAAAAAACGCCCAGAAAATGATTCCTGATTGAGTTTGTAATGCGGATTCTTGCATCATAAACAGCAGGGAAACAATATGGAATGCCGCAAAGAAGCTGATTTGAGATGATTTCTTTAAATAGAAAAAAGGAAGAAAAACAATGGCAATTATCAATAGAAGTCCCGGAATACCAAGCGAAACAAATGCTTCCATATACATATTGTGCAGGTTTATACCCTGGATGATGTTGTAGCTCTTCTTTTGATACTCTTCATTTAGACCAAGTGCTGCAAATTTTTCATTTTGAATAGTATGCGTATCGCCATTACCGCAGCCTTTCAACCAAAGATTGTGCTCTTTAATGTTATCTATGCCGCAACGCCACACAAACAGCCGCAACGTGAGGTTATTGAAATGAGGAATAGTATCTCGATATTCGGGCAGGAAAGCAATATGAATATTCCGGTTCATCACTGCCCGATAACGTTTTTCAATGGGATTGCCCGTTAATGAAAAAGCTGCAACCAGACTGCTTGCGGTGGCAATAATTAATACAATCTTTACCCAAGGTCTTTTGGAATGAATTATAAGTTTGTAGAGATGCGCAGGTATTACCAATAGTATAAAAACCACCAATAATAATCGGGAAGAAAGCAAGACTAGAAATACCATCAACAAAGCCGCGCAAGCCCATTTCAGTACCTGCCAATACCCTTTAAAATAATAATTCCAATTGCCCAACAGAATAGCGGAAAGTGCAGTGAACGCATACCAACCAGTATAGACGGCATTTGCAGCTTGTCCGGCCACTAAATCGTGATAGAAGAAATGACTGGTATGTCCATCCACTTGCCACCTTAGAGCGGCATTAACTAAGGAAAAAATCCCAGTAGCGGTGATAGTCAAAATAAAAGCCACGAGTATCTGCTCTAGCCGCTTTGCGCAGATGTTAGCACCTGCCCCCAACACCACAGGAAACAAAACCAAAACCAATTTGGAAACCGTATCGAAAACACTCCGGTCTTTATCCACACTCCAGAAATAGCTGGCTGCATTCAGGAAGAAAAAAGCTGCCCAAACCCAATAAACCGGCTGCGCCGCATAATGCCGCCAAGTACTCTTAAATTTTAAAGAAAAAAGCCAAGTTGCAAGCAGCAGCCAAATACAGGCTGTGTTCAAATTGTATCGAAGCGTAAGGCTGAAAGTAACTAAGAGAATAGCGTACTGCTGTGCCGTATCCAAGCGTTCAGACCATCGCATATGCTGCAAACTTATGCCTATTTGAATAGTAACTTGCCGCCCCTATGAGGCAATATGTCCGGACGGCTTCCGCTACTACAATCCAAATGGTGGCCAACCAGTTTTTCGGCTTGCTTTTTTTTCTGGGAATGGCTTTGCTTTTGCCCAAAGATTTGTTTGGAAGAATAAACTGGGCCATCGCCGTTTGCGCCACCCTCACCATCATTAGTAGCCTCGGTTTCGACCATGTGATTGTTGGTAAACTTGGCGCAGGAGAAACGGTGAAAGACACTGTTGGGGTTTACATCGGCCACACTATCTTACTTGCGCTCATCGGTGTTTCGGGGTTGGCCATTTTCCATTGGCTCAAACCTTCATTCTTTCAACATAATCCTGAATTCATTGCCATCTACGCTGGGCTGTTTGCCACGTTTATGAGCATGCCGTTTAAACAATTGGCCAATGGGAAACAGCATTTCGGAGCACTCGCTTGGATGGGCGTTTCTGGTAATTTCTTTAAAGTAGTCATCCTATTCTCGCTCTATTTTTCCCACGCTGTCAATGATAAAAACATTGCACTACTGTTCCTGATTTCCGGCCTGTTGGAATGGATATTTTGTTTCGCAATTGCCACCGGCTTTTCTGGTAAAATCTTACTCCCAACAATTGATTTTTCAAAGTACAAAGCACTAGTTTTTTTCTCCTTTCCACAGCTCGGCGTCATCCTCCTCGATTCTGCTTTTGCGCGGATAGATTGGATTCTCATGGGCATTATCAGTACAAATGCCCTCACAGCCGACTATAGTTTTGCCTACAAAGCCTATGAATCTTCTCGATTGCCCCTGCTCATTATCGCCCCTATTATTTTACCAAAATTGAGCAAACTCTATAGTCAAGGTGGCATTAGCAAAGAGAAAGCATCGGAGCTCAATTTTCTTTGGCGGGCCGAAAGCCTTATCTGCGTGGTCATCCCGCTGTTGCTCAATATTTGTTGGGATGATGTAGTGAACCTCGTCACGCACAACCGTTACGGCGTTTCTACAAGATGGGTGTATGCTGTCTTATCGCTTTCGCTGCCCATGGCCTACATTATCAACTACCTCTGGACGATTGCATTTTCTACTGGTAGGCTAAGGCTTACCTTCTATTTTACAGCTATCACACTCGGCGTAAATTTTGGCTTGAACCTAATACTAATTCCGCTGTATGGTGCTCTGGGCGCAGCTATCGCTTTCACGACAAGTACTGCTGTGCAAATGGTTTTATACATCTGGCGTGTCCGCGAACCGAAGCTCTCTATGCGTTATTTGGATTTCGCTTTGACTTGCTTCTCCGCCATTGCTCTGGTGGCTTTAACGACTGTTCTACCAATCCACTGGTTTTTAAAGCTCGTACTTGCCTTTTTACTTTACACGATTTTTGCAAAAATAGTTGGCCTTGTTTCTTTGCGTCGCCCATTTATTCTTCGAAATGATAAACCATGACGACACCTCAAGTATTTCTTAATTCCTTGCCCGACCGATTCAGAAATTGGCTACACGAAACAGATGTTTTCCTGCTTTTGTTCTTATTGGTTTTTAGTCTGGATTCCGTTGTCGCCAAGCCGTCCGCCTTGTTTCTTGCTTTGGTTTTCTTGAGAAAGGATATCAGGAAGTTTCGCTTCAAAGATGCGCCCTGGTTTTACCTTTTGCTACCCGCGATGGAATGCATTCGCTTGCTGTTTTTCAATAAAGATTTTTCAGCGGGACATCTTTGGTCATTTAGTATTGGTACTGCTTATTGGTTGATGGCTTATGCGACCTTTTTAATCGTGCGTTTCAGGGTGCAAAGCCATAGACTTTCCGCAATCACCGGAACCTTAGAATCCTGGTTTTTCATCAATCTCGCAGTTAGTCTTTTTCAGCTTTTCGTGGTGATGTATCATTCGCACAGCTTTAATCCTTATGGCCTTAGCGACCTAGCTTATGGCAATTCTACCGGCGATTTTATTAAAGGGGTTGTACGCGCTCCGTGCTACATCAATATGTTCATCAACAGCTTTTTTGCCGTCTGGTTTTTGTTTAGAAATAGTTGGAGAAACGCACTGCTGGCCATGCTTGTGTGCTGCCTCACCACCACCAATTTTGCCAACATAATCTTTTTGCCAATCTTATTCGTTTTGCTCTTCGTACTCAAAGAAAAAAGGGCAAGATTCACCATCCTTGGCGGCTTCGGCATTTTTGTACTCTTCAGTATTCTTTTTTCTTCTGGAAACGTCACCTACCTCAAAGATTCCATGGACAATGTTTCTGTGGAAAGGATGACCATTTCTGCGGCGGATGCAGACACTTCGAATAAGTCTTTTAAAGCTGATTCTGCCCGAAAGGAATCTGCCCGAATTGCTGCTATTTATGAGCCAATCGCAAAGCCGAATGGGAAAATGCTCTCTTGGAAAGAGACTTGGGCATTTGCTTCATCATCCACTGTTCATGCACTCTTCGGTGCAGGAATGGGTAATTTCTCTTCGTTGCTTGCTATCCGTACAGCCCACCTTTATGGTCATGAGCATTCCCGGTTCTACGAGTATGTACCGCAATACATTCATCCAGATTTTCGGGCCAACCACTACAAAATAATGGCGGCACTTTATTCCTTACCCGAGGGCTACCATTCTGCCCGCCATATGCCGCATTCTTTCCCCAACAAAATCTTAGGCGAATATGGAATTGTGGGTGTCCTGATTTTCATCTTTGGCTATGTCTGGTACTTTCTAAAGCGTGGTGCAGCGAGCGGTTTTTTCCTTTTTGTAATGCTCCTTACCGGCGGCTATCTCTGGTTTGATTATCTTTTCGAATACCTGTCGGTAATGGTGTTTTTTGAACTCTTTTTCTGGTGGCATTTTTTCAATCGCGCTAATGAACGAACGCAACGAACCACCTCCTGAAATTAGCGTCATTGTGCCTTGCTACAACTATGGGCACTTTTTGGCCGATGCCCTAGAATCCTTGCTGGCACAAGATTTTGAGGATTGGGAATGCTTGATTATTGATGATGGAAGTAAGGACAACAGCAAAGAAGTGGCCTTGGCTTTTCAAGAAAGAGACAGCCGTATTCGTTACATTTTTCAAGAGAATGCGGGTCTTTCGGCCGCAAGAAATAAGGGCTTGGAAAATAGTCGAGGTCAGTACATTCAGTTGCTCGATGCCGATGATGGCATTGCTTCAAATAAACTACAAATTCAGTATCAATTTCTACAGGAGAATCCAGAAATCCCACTTGTTTTTGGCGATGCTATTTTGTTTTCAAGAAGTTTGGTGGAAGCAAAAAATGCTCGGAGCACATTCTCCTCTCCAACCAAAGATTTCAAGGTATCAGCCAATGGAAAGCAGCTCCTGAAAATGCTGGTAAGGGATAATTTTCTTGAAGTTTCCTGCCCTCTTTTTCGAAAGAACTTTGCTACTAAAATTGGCTTGTTTGATACGTCCTTAAAATCCTACGAAGACTGGCAATACTGGTTCCGAGCCGCTCTTCAAGACGTTTGCTTTCATTACTTCCCGATTACTGGTAGCGAAACTTTTATTAGAAAAGGGCATGCCAGCATGATGCAGCAACTTCGCCAAATGAATGCAGCAGGATTGCAGATTCGGCACTTTATGCAGGGTAATTTAAATGGCAGATTAGCATGGTATAATCGCCTCCGCATTATTCGACTTCTAATAAAACGGAGCATTCTAAAACTCGCAGGTAAGATTTAATGACGCAGATTATCATCCTCAACTGGAATGGCGGAAGTGCTACCTGGCGCTGTATTGAAGCCGTTTGCGCCTTGCCAAACACACAGCTTACTCTTGTGGACAATGCCTCGACAGACGAGTCACTTACCCTGATCGAAACTTCATTCACCGAACGGAACATTCCTTTTCTTTCTTTGGAGGAATCGGAAGTAGATAGGCTTCGCGAATCCGAAGCCAATATTGTCATTGTTCGTGCTAAGGCTAATCTTGGTTTTGCAAAAGGTATCAATCTCGTGCTTCGGCCACTATTATTTCGGAAGGATTTGGATTTTGTATGGCTGCTCAACAATGATGCAATCGCTGCGCCAGACGCGCTAGAAAAATTGGAAGCAGCGCTACAAGCCATGCCCAAAGCGGGTTTCGCAGGTTCAATGATTATGGACGCACAGAACAGAGCTGAGATTCAATGCTTCGGGGTTCAATATTTTCCTTGGCTTAGCGTGGCTAAGATGCTTCACAAAGGAGAAATGATTTCTGTGGTAAACTTTAATGAAATTGACAATGACCAAGTTGATTTTCAGCATGGCGCAAGCCTTTTAGTTCGTGTTCAGATGATTCGCCTCGTTGGTCTTCTTGATGAGCGTTTCTTTCTCTATTCGGAAGAGCATGATTGGCAAACCCGCGCTGCGAAGGCTTCCTACAGTAATATTCGTGTTGGGGAAAGCAAGGTTTTTCATGAGGGTAGTATGAGCACGGCTCGGGACAAGCACCTTTTTTACTTTTATTATTGCCGCTCGTCGGTTTTTTATTCTCGCAAACATCATCACGGTTTTCAATCGATTATTGCAACGCTGATGCTTGCCTCCATCACAGCAATTCGGACTCGTTTGCATCCAAAAAGCATGGTCTGGGCAATGAAGGGAATTGCACAAGCCTGGCGCATTATACTATGAACTTGGAAAAAAGGAAGAACCAGCGCTTATTTGGCTTTAGCTTTAGCAAAGCCGCTTCGTTGCAGCAAGTCGTAGATGCAATTTTGGAATTAGCAGCAGACGAAGTTCGGCAGCTAATTACGCCGAATGCTTCAACCAGCTTGTATTACAACGAAAATGAAAACAAAGAGCTTTTGGATTTCTACCGGAATGCTGCCTTTATTCTTCCGGATGGAATGCCAATCGTTTGGCTTGGAAATTTGAAAGGACTCGGATTACATCGTTTGCCCGGGAGCGATTTATTCCCCTTGCTTTGGACAGAAATTAAAGGCCGGAAAAAGGCTAGTGTTTTTGTGTTAGCACGCCAGGAACTTGCCGAGAAATTGGCAGTAGAGAATGGGAATTGCACTTTCATAGTTCCTCCCATGTTTGAGGCGGCTGACCGGGAATATATCCGTAGTCTGGCAAATGAAGTGGTTTCACAAGTGCGGGAACGTCAGGCATCTTTTGTCTTTCTCGGACTCAATTTCCCTAAGCAGGAATTGTTAGGTTTGGAGATAACGAACGCACTAAATGAAAGTGCACATGCAAAGCCGTTAATACTTTTACTTGGTGCTTCATTCGAATTTTACTTAAAACTGAAAACCCGCGCCCCGCAATGGATGCAGCGCACGGGTCTTGAATGGTTGTATCGTTTTATGAAAGAGCCTAGGCGGTTGTGGAAGCGATATACAGTCGACAATTTTCGCTTTTTATTGCTGGCCGCAAAGGAATATTTCCGGTCTTGATTTAAGCGCGTTTCTTCGCCGCATTAGCCTTGAATTTTGCAATAGCATTACGCGTAAAATCGCTCAATACTAACCTACCACTGATTACAGCCCGCTCCGCTAAAAGTGTATCCCAATGCTCCGAGCCTTGCCAAAAAATCTTTTTGAGTTCCCACATGGCATCGGGAGAGCTATGTGCCAATTTATCGGCGAGTGAATGAACTGCTTCGTCGAGGCCGGACATAGAATCATGCACTTCATTAAAAAGGTCGTGGCGTTTGGCCCAGTCCGCACTACGCCATTCTGTAGCATCAATCGCGAGTTGAGAGAATGCACTTCTACCCATTTTTCGTTCTACCGCAGGGCCAACCACAAATGGGCCAATTCCAATAGCGAGTTCACTCAATTTTACAGACGAGTCTTGATGAGCTATGACGTAGTCGCACGCGGCTGCAAGGCCAACGCCGCCACCAACGGCTTTCCCTTGTACGCGGCCAATTATAAGCTTATGACATTTACGCATCGCATTTATCACATTGGCGAAGCCGCTAAAAAATTTCTTGCCTTGCGCTGCATCTTCAATGGCCACTAATTCATCAAAAGAAGCACCGGCACAAAAGGCACGATCACCATGGCTTTTCAGTACAATTACTTTTACTCGGGCATCAATACCGATATCGTTTATCGTCTTCGCTAAATCGCTAAGAATAGCTTCAGGCAAGGCATTGGAAGAAGGGTGATAGAATTCGACGGTTGCGATTCCGTGTTCAATTTCATGATGGACATAAGCTCCAGTTGCGTGTTGCATAAAGTACGTTTTGTAAAGTGAGTAGCAGTAAAAATAGCAGCTTTTGACACTTTCAACTGGCTTGAGAAAGTATGTAGGTAAAGCCTTGAAATGTTGCGCCGAATTTTAGTCTCGATTTAATGTGCGCAAGACTTTGCGAGCCGCTCTTTTATCTGCACCGCTCCCTGTTTCCATGATGTATTTCAAGAGTTCGGTTGCGCGGGTTTTGTTGCCTAAAAGAGAATAGCATTTTGCGGCCTTTATGGCTGCTGCCGTTTGCTTATCGCGGCTACCAGTCTGCATTTGCCGATTGTATTGGGCCAACGCCTTTTCGTATTTACCGGCTTCGAAAAGTTCATCACCGGTTTCGAGAAGCGATTTCCGAGAAGCAGTTGGGGCTGCGCCTTTTTCATCCTTACCGACGAGGGATTTTGCCAAGGCAGTGGCTGGTTTATCAATTGACTTTTTAGCTCGGAAAGTCTCCGCTTTATCTTCTGAAATAGGCATAGCCAAATCGGCACTTTCGCTGGATACAGCCTCGTTAGATTGATGTAGAGCTTCATCATTCTTTGCTATCAATCCTTCTCTGGAAGCTTTGCTAGGCTTGGATTTACCGAGGTTTGTTGTTTCTACTGTGGCATCTTTTAATGTTGAGACAGTTGGCGCCATTTCCTTTTCTGGAGCAGCTAGAAGTGATGATGCGGATACTCCTTTTTCGGTCGGCACTTTAGTGTTGGGTAATTCTGAATATGCCTTGGATCTTGTAGTTGCTTCAGATACCCTTGTCAAGGAAGTTGCGGTTGTATTTTCTGGTTTTTCGGGTGCATTTAGTGCCAGAGAAATCCGTTCTTGGCCATGCTTTTCTCCAAATTCGAAATACCACATAAAGCCGAAGGCTAGTAAAACTGTTGCGGCAACGGCGGTATTGCGCCAGAACTGAATCGTCAATATTTTCTTGCTCGTCCGCCCGCCAAGAGCTGCTGTGGGTGCCATGGAATTGAGGTGAATCTGCGGTGCGATTGTATGAAAATGTTCTTTGAGAAAATTGTTGTTTAGAGATTCTAAAGCGGCACTAGCACTACCAATATTTTCTTCAAAGCCTTCAACTGCCATGCGGCAAAGCGGGCAACTATTCAGGTGTACTTCTACAGCATGGGCTTCTATGGGCAGCATTTTGCCGGACAGATATTCTGTTATTTGTCGGCGTGATAGGCAAACACTTGCATCGAGAATATGAATCAGTTGCTCTTTCATCGCTCACCCGCTTTTGCGGCTTTTAAATGGTTCAACTTTAGTTTCAAATTCCTCCTTCCGTTCTGAATATGGCTCTTCACTTCCAGAAGGCTAAAACCCGTCTGTTGCGCTACAGTAGCGTACGTCAGCTTTTTGAGATAGAATAAACTTACACAATTTCTTTGCGCGTCATTGAGGCTAGCTAAGGCCGTTTCCAAATCGTTCAACAACAATTCCGCGTCAATGGCATGATGCTCTTCTTCCTCAAATTCCATATTTTCTGGGAGGGAAATTGTGTTGTTGGCTACCGGAATATTTTGGCGCAATTGCATCAGGCAATAATTGCGTGTCACCCGCATCAACCAGGGTTTAAAACTTTCGATTTCGAATCTTTTTAAATCTTCGAGCAGCTTAATAAAAATTTGTTGTGTGGCATCTTTTGAGGCTTCGGCATCTTTCAGAAACGTAAAGCAAACACCCAATACTAGGTGCGCGTAGCGCTCATAAAGGCAGTTCATCGCCTGTGCTTCGTCTCGTCTCGCATATCGATACACCACTTCCTCATCGCTCAGTTTGCGATAATCGGATAGTGGTATCGGAGCTTTTGGTTTCACGGTTTTAGGGGTAGCGTCAAGTCAAGATTTGTGAATTCTAATAACAACAATCAGCAAAATTCAAGGAAGGGCTCATTGCAACTAAGATACGGCGTAAAATCGTGTTCTGTTTTTGAAAACGATTAATTTACTTTTTGCTTAGTTAGGCATTGTAAAATGGTCAATCGGCTTCCGATTCTGCTTTTTCTCCGTGCTTCACGATGTCGCCTGTCTTGAAAAGAATACCCTGTAGAATTTCTTTCCACTTTGGTTTTTGGCGTAGTAGAAATTCTAAATCCATTCCGAAGTGTTTGAATTCTTCAGCTTGAGCGTTTTTCATTATGGCCTTAGCATCCTTGTTTTTCTCTACGCTCATTCTTTGTTCATACCAATTAATTGCTTCAGCTTCTTCGCAAAGTGAAGCCATCATTCGGGAGAAAGTGCGGGTCTTTTGGCTAAGCTCATTGGCTGGTTCGTGATACTGTTCAAATCCCATTTTCAATTGTTTTTAGAAGTTAAAAGTGAAATTGGAGACAAAGATTGTACCCCCGCCGCGGTGAAAATGGCAGAAGTATCGGAACAAATTTTTTAAGTAATTCTGAATCACCAAATAAAAAGCGGATATTCGCATCGCAGACCGGTGTACAAACCACCAAAGAAACAGACCATGTCTATTAAGCTTTATGTTGGCAACCTTGCCTTCGCTACCAACGCAGATCAGCTCCGCGACCACTTTAGTCAATTCGGACCCGTCGAAGATTCCTTCGTCGCGTCTGACCGTGAATCAGGCCGCAGTCGCGGTTTTGGCTTCGTAACCCTCACCAATAAAGAAGATGGCGACAAAGCCATTGACGCGACAAACGGGCAGGACCTGGGCGGACGTAAATTGGTAGTGAACGAAGCCCGTCCAATGGAGCAACGCTCCGGTGGAAGTGGCGGCGGCTATGGCGGCGGCGGCGGACGTCGCGGCGGCGGCGGCGGATACGGCAACAACAACAGTTATAACAATCGCCGGGATAACGACGGTGGTTATTAATTAATTCCACAAAACTTCCGGTACGCAAGAAACGTCCCGCACTTCTTAGAAAAGTGCGGGACGTTTCTTATTAAAGACTAGCCAGCCGTTACTTTTGCGGCAGGAAGTGAAAGGATATTTTGAAGTTTCAAAAGTTTTAACCTTCACTAACAACTACTTTAACCCAAGTTTCAAACCAACACCACCGTGGGATTATTCGATAAATTATTTAAGAGAAATAAAGAAGAGCAGCAACAAAAGGACGCGCTGAACCAAGGTCTGGAGAAAACGAAAGAAGGCTTCTTCTCGAAAATAACTAAGGCCATCGCAGGGAAAGACACCGTTGATGAAGCGATTCTTGATGAGGTAGAAAATGCTTTGATTAGCGCCGATGTAGGACTGGAAACTACCGTAAAAATTATTGACGGAATCGAAGCTCGAGTTGCTCGCGATAAATACGTTGGTACCTCAGCACTCAATCAGATCTTGCAGGAAGAAATGATGGCGTTGCTGACGGATGCTCCAGACCCTGGCTTCAAGAATTTTAAAGTGCCCGAAGGCAAGAAGCCCTATGTTATTTTGGTGGTTGGCGTGAATGGCGTGGGCAAAACAACTACGATAGGAAAACTGGCACATAATTTTAAAAATGCTGGACAGAAAGTAATCCTCGGTGCGGCAGATACTTTTCGCGCAGCAGCGGTGGATCAATTGGTCATTTGGAGCGAACGTACTGGCGTGGACATCGTGAAAAAGGAAATGGGCTCTGATCCCAGCGCTGTGGCCTATGAGGCCGTGCAGCAAGGCATCGCGCAGGGTGCAGATGTGGTGATTATAGACACCGCAGGGCGCTTGCACAACAAGGCATACTTGATGGATGAACTAAGCAAGATTAGGCGGGTAATCAGCAAAAAAATGCCGGATGCTCCGCACGAAGTTTTGTTGGTTTTAGATGGCTCTACCGGCCAAAATGCTATGGAACAAGCGAAGCAATTTACCGTAGCAACAGATGTCACCGCATTGGCTATTACCAAGCTCGATGGCACCGCAAAAGGTGGTGTGGTTTTAGGTATCGCGGCACAGTTTAAAATCCCCGTGAAATACATTGGCGTGGGCGAGAAAATGCAAGATTTGCAGATTTTCAACAAAGCTGAATTTGTGGATAGTTTGTTTAGTTTGAGGTAGGAAATTGTATAGAAATTGTGTGGGCAAAATTGCCTACTTGGGCTACTCTTTTTAACTTTGCAATCTGGCTAAAAAACAAAGAATGTCGATGTTGGGGATTGAAAAGACAGTATTATGAAGAACAAGAACTTAACTAGTCTTAGCGATTTTATTAAGGAACAAATTGGGCCTAAGGGTGGTAAAAAGCGGGATAAGTTTGATAGCGGTTTTGAATCGTTTAAATTAGGTATCCTTATTCAACAGGCCAGAGAAGATAAAGGCATGACACAGGAAGAAGTTGCAACTCATGCAAGGATAAATAAATCCTATATTTCAAAGCTGGAAAATGACTTGAAGGATATCAGGTTTTCAACTCTGCAAAGAATTATTAAAGATGGACTGGGAGGGGAGCTTCAGATTTCCATAAAATTTTAGCCCCAATTTGCATGCCTTTCTTTGCAGCTAAACTCTCTTTGAGTAGACCCCAGTCGGCTCTTTAATTTAGAAAATGTTTCGGCACAAAGGAAAGGGTAGAACCTATATTCATAACCTGCGGCTCGCATCGCTCCTTTCTTTGGTTGCGGGCATTGTGAATATTACCGGAGTCCTCTCCGTGAGGGTCTTGACTACGAATGTGACGGGGCATTTTGCCTATTTCTCTGAAGAATTATCCCACGAGAATTTCTTCATAGCAATTGCCTATTTGTTTTTTATTCTGTCCTTTTTATTAGGTGCTTTCGTCTCCAATCTCCTTCTGGAATTTATAAGCCGCAGCGGGCCAGATTGGGCCTATACTATCCCGCTTTCTATAGAAATTACTATCATGGCTATCCTAGGAATCTGGGTTAATCCTTCCGGTTTCAACCATTTTGATGGACAAGTAGTTGCTTGCGTTTTACTTTTTACGATGGGCTTGCAAAATGCACTGGTCACTAAGGTTTCTAACTCTCTAGTCCGGACAACGCATCTCACCGGGCTTTTTACGGACTTAGGAATAGAGCTTTCGCAATTATTTTTTTACAGAAAAACAGAGCAATTCAAACAACTTTCTAAGAGTATCAATCTGAAATTAGCCATCATCATCTGCTTCTTTCTAGGCTGTACTTTGGGCGGCTTTGCGTTTAAATTCTTAGGTATGCGGACACTGCTGCTGGCAAGTGCTACCGCTGTCATAGCAATGCTCTACGATAAAATGCGTCTTCGGTATTACCAAATTCGACGGAAGCTACATTCCTGACATTCCACAAAATGGAGTAGGGGCACACAATTTCATTGTTGTGGATTTTGTTGTTTGAATTTTAGTCTCCATACGCTACTTTTCCAAAAATAGCAATTATGAAATTCAGAGTTTTCTTCGTCGGATTTCTTAGCTTTTTCTTGTTCGGTCGATATGGTTTTGCTCAGATAAGTAAGGATTTAGCCTTGGAAAAAGCAGAAAAAGCGATTCAGTTGGAAGATGAGGAAGGGAAATACGATGAAGCAATTAAATTGTTTGCAGAGGCGGAAAAGCTTGACCCCGACAAGTTTGACTATCCCTATGAAATGGCCTATGCACTTTCCAAAAAGAAAGAATATCCCAAAGCTATAAAAATACTGGAAGGACTTTTAGACCATCCAAATGTAACCGCCAGAGCTTATCAGGCCTTGGGCAATGCCTATGATTTCAATAATCAGCCGGCGAAGGCAATTGAAACTTATGAAAATGGGCTGAAACGGTTTCCAGATGCAGGTGAACTTTACCTAGAGCGAGGAAATATGGATTTGTTCAAAAAGGACTACGAAAATGCCTTGTCTTATTATGAGCAGGGGATAAAGCTAGACCCGAAATTTCCCTCAAATTATTACTGGGCATCGATTATTTATTGTAGTTCTAGCGAGGAAGTATGGGGAATGATTTACGGAGAAATTTTCATGAACCTTGAACGAAATAGTAAACGTACTGCTGAGATAAGTAAACTTCTTTTTGATACCTACAAAAGCGGAATTCAGTTCACTTCCGATACTTCCATGACCGTGAGTTTTTCCCAATCAATAATCCTAGATAGTGAAGCATTA